>JBLMXS010000265.1:0-3247 GCA_050257895.1 Thiohalocapsa sp. | reverse complement strand
GGCCGCCTTCGCAAAGGCCGGGAACAGATCCGGGATCGAGCCGCCGGCCGGATTGGCGATCGAGCTGCCTTCGAGGTCCTTGGCCTGCTTGAGCCCGGCGTCCTCGCGGCAGAAGATCGCCTGCGGCGGCTTGCCGTACACGATGGCGACGAGCTTGACCGGGATCCGATCGTTGGCGCGCGCCAGCACCAGCGAGCCGGCGTCGGCGAAGCCGAACGCCGCGTTGCCGGCGCCCACCTGCCGGATGGCGTCGACCGAGCCCTGGCCGCGCACGATCTTCACGTCGAGCCCGGCATCTCGGTAGTAGCCCTTGTCGAGTGCCTCGAAGAAATAGGCGTGGCGGCCGTTGTAGCCGAAATCGGTGATCAGGGTGACGCTGTCGAGCGCACTGGCGCCGTGGCTCAGGACTGCGGCCGCCGCCGCCAACGCGGCGGTCAGGATGTTGCGAGCGGGCTGCACGCTGCCGAACATGCGCGACACCTCTTTCTGGACATGGACCGGCGTTAGTATACAAGACCGCCAAAAATTCGGTATACAGAAATTCCACGCCGACAACCCCTTGCAACCGGGATTGGCAATGTCCGCAGCAGCGCTGAAGTACGAGCTGGCGTGGGACCGCTCCGATCCGGTCGCGGCGCGCCATGCGATCCGCTCGGGCGGATATACCGGCTATACCGCGGGCATCGCGCCCGGGCGGGTGCAGGCCAACGTCTGCATCCTGCCGCGCGCGTTCGCGGAGGATTTCCTGCTCTATTGCCAGCGCAACCCGCAGCCCTGTCCGCTGCTCGCCCGCTCCGACGTCGGCGACCCGCGGCTGCCGACGCTGGCCGCCGACCTCGACATCCGCACCGATATCCCGCGCTATCACGTGTTCCGCGATGGAGAATTGGTCGAGGAGGTCACCGACATCACTCCCTATTGGCGCGACGAGCTGGTGACCTTCGCGCTCGGATGCTCGTTTTCGTTTGAGGAGGCGCTGCAGGAGGCCGGTCTGCGCCTGAAGTTCCTGGAGAAGAACGACGTCGCCGGCGTGTACGTAACCAACATCGCGACACGGCCGGCCGGACCGTTCCGCGGGCCGCTGATGGTGACCATGCGGGCGTTCCGGCCGGCCGACGCCATCCGGGCGATTCAGATCACGTCGCGCTTCCCGAACGTGCACGGCGCGCCGGTGCACATCGGCAGGCCCGAGGCGATCGGGGTCGACCTCGACCGGCGCTATCAGAACGTCGGCGACGGCGAGGTGGCCGACGACGAGCTTCCGGTGTTCTGGGCCTGCGGCCTCACCCCGCAGCTCGCGGTCAAGAACGCGAAGCCGCCGCTGTGCATCACCCATGCGCCGTCCTCGATGCTGATCACCGATCTGCGCAATGCCAGCCTCGCCGTTCTGTAACGTCGGCCTGCGCGATTTCGAGCGTCCGGGCCGCTCGGAAGCCTTCGCAACCTCCAGCATGGCGGCGACCTCGCATCCGCTGGCGACGCTGACCGCGCTCGACATCCTGCGCCGCGGCGGCAACGCCGTCGATGCGGCGGTGGCGGCGGCCGCGCTGCTCGGCGTGGTCGAGCCGACGCAGACCGGCATCGGCGGCGACTGCTTCGTGTTGCTGATGCGTCGCGGCGAAGGCGAGGTGGTGGCGCTCAACGGCTCCGGCTGGGCGCCGGCGGCGGTCGATCTTGAGCGCTATCTGGCGTGCGGCATGCGCGCGATCCCGGTCGAGAGCGCCGACGCGGTGACGGTTCCGGGCGCCGTCGCGGCGTGGGCGAGGCTGATCGCCGACCACGGCACCATGGAGCTCGCCCAACTGCTCGAGCCCGCCATCGCGGCGGCCGAGGACGGCCATCCGGTGGCCGAGCGGGTGGCCCGCGACTGGGCGAGACAAGCCGGCAAGCTCAGGCGCAACGCCGCCGCCGCGCAGGTGTTTCTGCCTGGCGGATCGCCCCCGGCGCCCGGGACCGTGCTGCGCCAGCCCCGGCTCGCCGCCGCGCTCCGCGGCATCGCGCGCGAGGGACCGAAGGTCTTCTACCAGGGCTGGATCGCGCGCGACTTGGTGGCCACGTTGCAGGCCGAGGGCGGCGTGCACACGCTCGACGATTTCGCCGCCTACGAGCCGGAATACGTCGAGCCGATCCGCGCCGGCTATCGCGGCTACGACCTCTGGCAGTGCCCGCCCAACGGGCAGGGTCTGGTCCCGCTGGTGATGCTGCGGGCGCTGGAGGGCCTCGACCGCTCCGGCTGGGAGCCGCTCGGCGTCGACTATTGTCACGCGCTCGCGGAGATCGGACGGCAGGCTTACGCGGACCGCGACTGCTTCGTCGGCGATCCGCGCAGCGGGCAGGTTCCGGTCGACCGGCTTCTGTCGGAGGCGCATGCCGCCGAGTTGCGCGCCGGCGTGACATCGCGGCGGCGCGCCCGGCCGGCGCCGGTGCCGGTTCCGGCGCATCGCGACACGGTGTTCCTGGCGGTCGTGGATCGCGACCGCAACGCGGTCGCCTTCATCAACTCGATTTTCGACGATTTCGGATGCGGCATCGTCAGTCCGACCACCGGCATCGTCTTCCACAATCGCGGCTCCGGCTTCGTGCTGGAGCGCGGCCATCCCAACGCCATCGCGGGCCGCAAGCGGCCCCTGCACACCATCATTCCGGCGATGCTGACCAAAGCCGGCAAGGCGGTGGTGCCGTTCGGGGTCACCGGCGGACAATTCCAGCCGTTCGGTCAGGTTCAGATCCTCGGTCATATCCTCGATCACGGCATGGGGATCCAGGTGGCGATCGATCAACCGCGCCTGTTCGCTTTCGGCGACCGGATCGAGGTCGAGAGCACGATGCCGTCGGCGGTGGTGGCGGGGCTCGCGGCGCGCGGCCACACGGTGGTGCCCGCGCCCAATCCGCTGGGCACCGCGCAGGCGATCTGGATCGATTGGGAGCGCGGCATCCTGCGCGGCGGCGCCGACGGCCGCCGCGACGGCATTGCGGCGGGCTGGTGAGATGAGATTGCTCGACTCCGCCGGCTTGCGGGTGTTCGACAACCCGCGTCGCTCCCCGGCGGACGCCTATCAGGCGCGCGGCTTCGGCGAGATCCTGAGCCTTGCGGCGTTCGCCGACGCCAAGCGCGAGATCACGTCCTGGCCCGGCTACCGCCCGACCCCGCTGCGCCGCTTGAGCAAGCTCGCGGCGGCGGCGCAGGTCGGGGACATCTTCTACAAGGACGAGGCGGAGCGGTTCGAGCTCGGCAGCTTCAAGGCGC
>JBLMXS010000264.1:0-5357 GCA_050257895.1 Thiohalocapsa sp. | reverse complement strand
GCACTTCTCCCCGCACGAGCTGGGGATGTGGCGCGGCGGCCAGTGGCGTCACTCCTGGCACGGCGGCCGCTACGGCTGGTGGTGGGCGGTAGGCCCCGACTGGTACTTCTATGACCGGCCGATCTACCCCTATCCCGATTTCGTGTCGGCGCAGGTCTTCCCGGTGGCGCCGTATCCGGGGGAGGTCTGGTATTACTGTCCGAACCCGCCCGGCTATTACCCCTACGTCCCGGCGTGCTACGCGCCGTGGCAGCCGGTGCCGGCGCCCTAGGCAGACCACGCAAATGGTGAGTCCCGGCGCCGGCCGGGACCCACCGGCTTTGGGGGCTGCCCGCAAGCCCTATGATTTGACACGCCGCCGGCGCGGATCGATGCTCTGGCCCCGCACCGATCGCCATCGGGGAGGCGCAACTATGAGCATCGAGATCAAGCCCCTTCATCCGCATATCGGCGCCGAAATCGCCGGCATCGATTGCAGCCGCCCGCCCGATGCCGCGACGCTGCAGGCGCTGTGGCAGGCGATCGACCGTCACGCCGTCCTCGTCTTCCGCGAACAGCAGATCAGCGACCGGCAGCTGCACGATTTCGCGGCCTGCTTCGGCGAATTGGAGGTCGGCCGGGCGGCTGCCCGTCCCGGCCCGCGACGGCTCCAGATCCCGCAGATCGGCGACATCTCGAATCTCGACGAAGCCGGAATGCTGCGGGCCCGCGACGACCGGCGGCGGCTCGACATGCTCGGCAACCGGCTGTGGCATACCGATGCCTCCTACATGGAGGTGCCGGTGGTGCTCGGGATGCTGTTTGCGGTGACGGTGCCGCCGGCCTCGCCGTGGGGCGCCGGCGAAACCGAGTTCGCCGACATGCGCGCCGCCTACGACGCGCTGAGCGAGGCGCAGAAGGAAGCCGTCGAGGGGCTGATCGTCGAGCACGACGTGTTCTGGTCGCGCGGCCAGATCGGCTTCACCGAGTTCCCACCCGGCGAGCGCGAGCAGTATCCGCCGTCGCATCAGCGCCTAGTCCGCCGCCATCGCGGCTCAGGCCGCAAATGCCTCTATCTGTCGGCGCACGCCTCGCACATCGTCGGGTGGCCGGTGCCGGAAGGACGCCTCCTGCTCGCCGACCTCAACGAGCACGCAACAGGGCGCGAGTTCGTCTACAGCCACAAATGGCACAAGGGCGACCTCGTCATCTGGGATAACCGCGACACGATGCATCGCGGCCGGCCGCACGACGAGCGCTTTCCGCGCGACCTGCGCCGCGCCACGACCCTCGACGTCGGCTCGACCCTCAACGAGGCGGCCTGACAACTCTCTTGATCGAGATTGCTTCGTCGCTGCGCTCCTGGCAATGACGGTTCTTCTCGACCGTCATTGCGAGCGCAGCGAAGCAATCTCGGCGCCGAGGAGGCGAAATGCCCGATACCGCGACACACAGCGCGCTGATTCGCGACCAGTTCACCCGCCAGGCGACGCCATTCAGCACCGCCGCGCCGATCGCCGACGCGGCGGCGCTGCGGCTGATCGTCGAGGCGGCCGAAGCGGGGCCGGACGACACCGTGCTCGATGTCGCCTGCGGCGGCGGCATCGTCGTCTGCGGGTTCGCGCTGCATGTGCAGCACGCCATCGGCATCGACATGACGCCGGCGATGCTCGAGCGCGCCCGCCTGCTTGCCGCTGAGAAGGGCGTCACCAACGTCAGCTGGCAGGAGGGCGACGTCACCCGGCTGCCCTATCCCGACGGCGCTTTCACGATCATCGTGACGCGCTTCGCGGTGCACCATTTCCCCGATCCCGCGTCCGTACTGGCCGAGATGGTGCGGGTCTGCGCGCCGGGCGGCCGCATCGTCGTCGTCGACACCTGCGCCTCGTCCGATCCGGCGAAGGCGGCCGAATTCAATCGTCTGGAGCTGCTGCGCGACCCGTCGCATGTGCGGGCCCTGCCGCTGGCCGAGCTGCGCTCTATGTTCGTCGATGCCGGCCTTGGCGAGCCGATCGTCCGCTATTACGAGCTGCGCGACAGGGTGACGAACCTGCTGGCGCGGTCGTTCCCCAACCCCGGCGACGAGCCCAAGATCGTCGCGCTGTTCAGGGCCTCGATCGATGACGACCGTCTCGGCATCCCGGTGCGGCAGGTCGGCGAGGCGATCGAATATGCCTATCCGGTCGCAATCCTGGCCGCACGCAAAGCCTGAGCAGGAGGCGGACATGGCCGCTACCCGAGGCCGGCTGTCGAGGCCGCACGATTGGCACTCGCCGGAGTATGTCGCTGAGTGGATCGCCCAGGACGAGGCGCGCGACCCGGTGCGGCGGCCGCGGCTGCGCGAGATGCTGTCGGCCGCGCCGTTCCCGCCGGACGCGCCCCTCGCGGTGCTAGATGTCGGCGCCGGCTTCGGCGCGGTGACCGAGGAGCTGCTGCAGCTGTTTCCGGCGGCGCAGGTGACGCTGCAGGATTATTCGGCGCCGATGCTGGCGGCAGCGCGCCAGCGCCTGCAGGTGCACGCCGACCAGCTGCGCGTCGTTACCGCCGACCTGACCGATCCCGCTTGGCCGGCAGCGGTCGGGGGTCCGTTCGATCTCGCGGTCTCGGCGATCGTGCTGCACAATCTGCGCGACGAGGCGAAGATCTTCGCCTGCTACCGCGCAATCCACGAGTTGTTGCGGCCGGGCGGCTGGTTCCTCGACTACGACCTGTTCTTTGACGGCATCGACCGCCATCTGCAGGCGCTGCGAGAGGCCGGCTTCGCGACCGTCGAGTGCCGCTGGCAGGAGCCGCCGCACGCCATCGTCGCGGCCGTGAAGGCAGCGGGATAGGTCCACCATGCGCTGGGGAGGACCCGGCGGCGCGGGAGAGGGTAGATCAGGCGGCGGTCGGCTTCAGCTTGTCGCGCAGCGTCGCCAGCGCGTCCGGCGTGTCGATGTCGACCAGCACCGCGTCGGTGTCCATCTCGACCTCGCAGACGAGGTCGGCATGCTCGCCGATCAGGTGCTTGGCGCCGACGTCGCCCGCCAACTCCGCCATCTCAGGCAGGAAGCGGGTCGCCCACAGCACCGGGTTGCCGCGCTTGCCGTGCCGCGTCGGCACGATGATGGCGCGCCCTTCGAGCGGGTTGAAGGCGGCGATCAGCCGGTCGATGTCGCGTCCGGCGACGAGCGGCATGTCGCCGAGGCAGATGATGACGCCATCGAGATCGGCAGGCAGCGCCTGCAATCCGCGCTTCAGCGAGCTCGACAGGCCCTCGGCAAAGGCGGGGTTGCGCACCCGCTCGACCGGCAACTTGCCGAGTGCGGCGTCAACCTCGTCGGCCTGGTTCCCGAGCACCGCGACGATCGGCCGGGCGCGCGACGACAACAGCCGCATCGCGGTGCGCGCCACCATCGGCCTTCCATCGATCTCGGCCAGTAATTTGTTGGAGCCCATGCGGCGGGACTGACCGGCCGCCAGCAGCAATGCCGCAATGCGCGGCCCCGGGGGTGGCTGCTTCTTCACCGGCGGCTTGGCGGGCGCCGGGCTGGCCTCGGCCCGCGGCAATGGCCGCGACGGGATCTCGGCCAACAGGCCGCCGGCGCCCATCTGCATGATCTCGCGGCGGCCCATCGGCAGCCCGGCGACCAGCCTCTCCAGCACCCAATCGAAGCCATTGACCTTCGGCGAGCGGGCGCAGCCGGGCAACCCCAGCACCGTCTTCCCGACGACCTCGCCGAGCAGCAGCATGTTGCCGGGGTCGACCGGCATGCCGAAATGCTCGATCCGGCCGCCGGCGGCAACGATTGCCGCCGGGATGACATCGCGACGGTCGACGATCACCGAGGCGCCGTGCACCAGCACCATGTCGGCCCCGGAAAGCACGGCGGCAGCGATGCGCGGCGCCAGCTCGCCGATCTTGTGATCGCAGCGCTCCTCGCTGGCGACGCTGCAGTCGAGCGCGGCGAGCCGCGCCGCGGTGACGTCGCGGGTCTTGTCGAGGATGCTTTCCTTGAGCCCCGGTAGGCGGGTCTGGATCAGCGCGACGCGGCGCGGCACAAAGGCGGCGACCCGCAGCAGTTTCTCCCTGGCCGCGGCGAACTCGGCAGCCGCCGCGACCGCCGCCTCGGGCACTGCGAACGGGATGATCTTCACCGTCGCGACCATCTGGCGCGGCTCGACGACGGCGTAGGGCGGCAAGGTTCCGAGCGTGACGGCCTCGTCGACGAGGTTGAGCCGATCGAGCCGTTCGCGGTCGAAAACGAGAAGCCCCTTCGCCGCCGCGAACAGATTGGCGCGGCCGGTAAAGGCGGCGGCGGCCGTGACGTTGGGGCCGGCGGCGGCAGCAGCGACGCGGTCGGCCGCCTCGTCCTCGCGCAGGTCGCCCGGCTCCAGCCGCGCCGCCACGACGTGATCAATACCGGCGGCCGCCAGCTGCTCGACATCGGCCGTCGACAGCACCCGGCCCTTCTTCAGCGCCACGGTGCCGAGCCGCAGGCTATGCGCCAGGATCGCGCCCTCCGCCTCAGCCAGCGGGACGTCACCGAATTTCATGGCGACATCCAAATTGGGTCCCTGCGAAGGCAGGGACCCATCGCTCGGGTGGCTGAGATAGCCGAACTATGGGTCCCCGCCTTCGCGGGGACCTTGCTTGAGGTCAACGCCACGGCGCTATTCGCTCTTCTCGCCGCGGCGCAGCACCTGGGTGATCTGGCCGAGGATCGAGACGGCGATCTCGGCCGGCGAGACGGCGCCGATCGCGAGGCCGATGGGCCCATGGATGCGGCCGAGTTCGTTGTCGCTGAAGCCCATTTCCCTGAGGCGGCCGAGGCGGGCTGCATGCGTCCGTTTCGAGCCGAGCGCGCCGATATAGAAGCACTCCGAGCGCAACGCCACGGCCAGCGCGGGGTCGTCGAGCTTCGGGTCGTGCGTCAAGGTCACGATGGCCGAGCGATGGTCGGGCCGCAGCCGCTCCAGCGCCTCGTCCGGCCATTCGGTCGAGAGTTCGAGGCCGGGGAAGCGCGCCGCGGTGGCGAACGACTCGCGCGGGTCGATGACGATCGGCTGGTAGTCGGCGAGGCTCAGCATCTGCACCAGCGGCTGCGCGATATGCACGGCGCCCACGACAAAGCACCGTCGCGGCGGGCTGAACACCTGCACGAAAACGCGGCCCTGCGGCGTCTCGATCATCCGGCTGCGGTCGGCCCTGAGCGCCTCGCGCAGCGCCGCCAGCGCCGCCTCGTCGAGCTGGAGCTCGCCCTCGGCGCGCTGCCCGTCAAACAGCAGCTGCGCGCCGCTCTTGAGGTCGGTCGCCAGCACCACCGAGCGCGCCTCGTGGCCGGCGGCGATCACCGCGTCGAGAAACCGGCCCTTCATTCGACGCGCTCGACAAAGAT
>JBLMXS010000263.1:0-4293 GCA_050257895.1 Thiohalocapsa sp. | reverse complement strand
GATTTTTCAGTCGGAGCATTTGTCACCGTTGGTCGGGAACGGCCTTATAATTACTTCGTCAATCGGACACCTCGAAATACCCGGTTCGCAGCGGCGAATACGGTCGGATGAAGAGTGATGGTGGTGTCGTTGTGGCCTCGCCGATGGTCCGGTTTTTGGGGGGCCGATTGCTCGGCGGGCATGCGATCAAGCCGCTGCGGCCTGTCGGGTGAGCCATGCCAGGCGGGTGAAGTTGTAGGCCAGATTGGCGAGCGTGATTTTGGCGGTTGCCCGCGCCTGGCCGATGGTCCGAATGACATGTATTAGCTCGGATTTAATCTGACAGACGTTGTTGGTTTCCGAAACGGAGCCGGAGGGCGGGGCACGGTTCTCACCCCGAGCTGGGAGCGTGCCCCGCCCTGCGGCGGGACGGAGACACGAGATGACGCAGGAGCAGAAGATTATCCGAGCGAAGGTCGGGCTGCTTGAATTGGCCAAGCAGCTCGGCAACGTCAGCCAAGCCTGCAAGATGATGGGCTACAGCCGCGACAGCTTCTACCGTTTCAAGGAGCTGTACGACAAAGGCGGCGAGCTGGCGCTGCAGGAGATCAGCCGGCGCAAACCGATCCTGAAGAACCGCACGCCGCCGGAGATCGAGCAGGCGGTCGTGGAAATGGCGTTCGAGCAGCCGGCTTGGGGTCAGGTACGGGTCTCGGAGGCGCTGAAGCGGCGCGGCTTGTCGATCTCGCCGGCGGGCGTGCGCTGCGTCTGGCAGCGCCACGACCTGGCGTCGATGAAGCTGCGCCTCAAGGCGCTCGACGCCAAAGCGGCGCAGGAGGGCATCCTGCTGACCGAGGCGCAGATCGCCGCTCTCGAAAAGGCCAAGGCCGACAAGGAGGCGCACGGCGAGTTCGAAAGCGAGTGCCCGGGCTATTGCGGGGCGCAGGACACCTTCTACGTCGGCACGCTGAAAGGGGTCGGACGGATCTACCAGCAGACCGTCATCGACACCTATGCCAAGGTTGCGTTCGCCAAGCTATACGACCGCAAGACCCCGATCACCGCCGCCGAAATCCTCAACGACCGGGTGGTGCCGTTCTATGACGAGCACGGCATTCGCTTATCCCGGGTGCTGACCGACCGCGGCACCGAGTTTTGCGGCAACGAGAGCCACGAATACGAGCTCTACCTGGCCGTCGAGGACATCGACCACACCCGCACCAAGGCCAAGAGCCCGCAAACCAACGGCATCTGCGAGCGCTTCCATCGCACCGTGCTCGACGAATTCTACCGCGTCGCGTTCCGCGAGAAGATATATCGAACGGTCGACGAGCTGCAGGTCGACCTCGATGCTTGGATTACCGAATACAACGAGAATCGGGCTCATCAAGGGCGCTGGTGCTTCGGCAAGACGCCGATGCAGACCTTCCTTGACGCGCTCCGTAAGCGCTCGGCGAGGGGCGCCTGCCGTTGATAGTCGTCTGGCGCAATGATAGGGGATGGCGGGAGCAACGGAAGTGTCCACTGCCGAGTTAGTGGACACTAAGCGCGGGGTGGGTCGGCGCAAGCGTCGGCCGTGGTCCGAGGCGGTGAAGCGGCGGATCGTGGCGGAGACGCTGGAGCCGGGCGCGTCGGTGTCGATCGTGGCGCGGCGGCACGACGTGAATGCCAACCAGGTGTTCAAGTGGCGGCGTGAGCTGGCGCAAGAGCAGCCGCCGGCGGCGGCGGGGAGTGTGCCGCTCTTGCCGGTGGAGATTGCGTCTGAACCCGTCGACGAGGCGCGGCCGCGGGTCCGGCGCAGCGGTGTAATCGAGATCACGTTCGGGTGCGGCGCGCGGGTGTGTCTTCGCGGCGAGGTGTCGCCGCAGACCCTGCGGCAGGTCATTGCACTGCTGCGATGATAAGCCTGCCGGCCGGCACGCGGGTGTGGTTGGCGGTCGGTCGCACCGACATGCGCAAGGGTTTTGATGGGCTCGCCGCGGCGGCGCAGGAACGCATGGCGCAGGATCCGTTTTGCGGTCACCTGTTCGTCTTTCGCGGCCGGCGCGGCGATCTGATCAAGGTGCTGTGGTGGGATGGGCAGGGTCTTTGCCTGTTCGCCAAGCGGCTGGAGAGGGGCCGATTCGTGTGGCCGTCGCCGGCGGACGGCAAGGTGGTGATCACGCCGGCGCAGCTCGGCATGCTGCTGGAAGGCATCGACTGGCGGATGCCGCGGCGGACCTGGCAGCCGGAGCTGGCGGGGTGAGAGTGTTCCGACCTGGGCTGCGACCGATTGACTCGCTCCCTCGGCAGCGGGGAGTCAGCGCCTTTCCAGGGTGAGACAATGGCGGCGTGACGATCGCTGCCGAAGTCCTGCCCGATGATCCCGCCGCGCTCAAGCGGATCATTGCCGCGATGGCGAAAGACGCTGCCAATGCCCAGGCGGAGATCGCCCGACTGAAGTTCCAGCTGGCGCGTTATCGTCGCGCCGAGTTCGGCCGCTCCTCGGAGAAGCTGGCGCGCGAAAGCGAGCAGCTCGAGCTGGCGATCAAGGCTTTGGAGACCGACCAGGCCGAACGATTGGCGGCCACCGTACCCGAGGCGGCGGCGATCATTGAGAGCGTCGCCGCCCGGAAGCCTGCCCGCCGTCCGTTGCCCGATCATCTGCCGCGCGAGGACATCGCGCATCGGGCCGCGGGCGGCTGCCCGAGCTGCGGCGGCGCGTTGCGGCGGATCGGCGAGGATGTGACCGAGACCCTCGATTATGTCCCCGGCCGCTTCAAAGTGGTCCGGCATATCCGGGAGAAGCTGTCGTGCCGCGCCTGCGATACGGTTGTCGCCGCCACCGCGCCCGATCACGCGATCGCCCGCGGCCGGGCCGGCGCCGGGTTATTGGCGCATATCGTCGTATCGAAGTACGACGATCACCTACCGCTTTATCGCCAGGCTGAGATCTACGCGCGCGAGGGGGTCAGCCTGGAGACCTCGACCCTGTCCGGCTGGGTCGGCGCGACGGCCGCGGCTTTGGCACCGTTGATCGACGCGCTCGCTGGCGAGGTGACGACTTCGGACACGCTGCACGTCGACGACACGCCGGTGCCGGTGCTGGCGCCGGGCAGCGGCAAGACCAAGACCGGCCGGTTGTGGGTCTATGTCCGCGACGAGCGGCCCTTCGCCGGGGCGCGGCCGCCGGCGGCACTGTTCCGCTACTCGACCGATCGCAAAGGCGAGCATCCGCGCGCCCATCTCAAAGACTTCACCGGCGTCATCCACGCCGACGGTTATGCCGGGTTCAACGAGCTCTTCGCCGGCGACCGGATCACCGAAGCGGCCTGCTGGGCCCATGTCCGGCGCAAATTCTTCGACGTGCATGCCGCCACCGGATCGCCGATCGCCAAGGAAGCGCTCGACCGCATCGGCCAACTCTATCGTGTCGAGGAGACGATCAAGGGCTTCTCTCCCGACCATCGCCGACGAGAACGCCAGCAACATTCCAAGCCGATCGCCACGGCCCTGGCCGAATGGGCGGACGGCACCGTGCGCAGACTGTCGCGCAAATCCGAACTGGCCGCGGCCTTCCGCTATATGCGTGTCCGCCGCCCCGCGCTCGGCCGCTGCTTCGACGACGGCCGGCTGGCACTCGACAACAATCCGGCCGAACGGGCCCTGCGCTGCGTCGCGATCGGCCGCAAGAACTATCTCTTCGCCGGCTCCGACGCCGGCGGCCACCGCGCCGCCGCGATGTATTCGCTGATCGAGACCGCCAAACTCAACGGCCTCGACCCGCAACGCTACCTCGCCGACGTGCTCGCCCGTATCGCCGATCACCCCGCCCGACACATCGCCGACCTCTTACCGTGGAACTGGCACCCAACTGAGGCCACCCGCGCCGCTGCCTGAAAGCTCAGTTCGGCCATCGCCCGCGATACTCGTACGGGTACAGCTTGATCACGCTGTTGACGTAGCCACCCTTCGACTCGGCGTCCTCCAGCTCGTCATACACCTCCGGCGGAACGCCAAAATAGACGTACGGACCAGGCCGCGTCAGATACTCAACCCACGCCTCGTACTTCTCGGGATCGTAGCCGATCGCCCGAATGCTCGACGACACCACTTCATGCCAACTCACCATCACCAACTCACCGTTCCCGATGTCTTACCTGATATCTGGTGCTGACCCTCGATCCCGTCAAAACCTGACCCCGCAAGCTCGGCCCGTTCACCGAGCGCTTACCCATCGGCAGCGTGCGCTGAATTTGATCTGAACCTTGAAAAGGGGCTCCAGTCGGTTCGTTGGTTCGCCGGCGGCGCCGGGAAACTTCGCCTGAAATTTGC
>JBLMXS010000262.1:0-15626 GCA_050257895.1 Thiohalocapsa sp. | reverse complement strand
AGAGCGAAGCGTACATCGCGCACGAATCGGGGGTGTCGCCGGGGAAGACGTGCCACGTCTCGACGTGGTCGCGCTGGAAAATGAACACCGTGTTCGGGAAGAGCACGTAGACGACGCCAGTATGCAGGAAGAGATCCCACTCGGCTTCCGGCTGGCCGCGCAATTCGTCCAGCGTGCGGCGCGCCGCGATCATCCGGTGGTTGCGGCCGAAGGCGCTGAAGGTGGCGCGGTTGGTATGGAACAGCGGGCTGACCGTGTCCGGGTGCAGATGGCGGAGG
Source organism: Thiohalocapsa sp. (assembly GCA_050257895.1). Taxonomy (GTDB): domain Bacteria; phylum Pseudomonadota; class Alphaproteobacteria; order ATCC43930; family CGMCC-115725; genus DATARH01. The sequence goes on along the minus strand of JBLMXS010000262.1, from coordinate 15,348 downwards.
TGGTAGGTCTCGCCGAACGTGTCGATCGCCAGCTTCCAGTTCATCGCGCGGGTCAGGGTGCGCGTCTCGTAGTGGTGGTAGGAGGCGAGGTTGTAGGCGGCGAGATCATCGGCAACGCCGTCGAGCAGCCCGTCGACGTCGAGCAGCAGCCCGGGCCGCGCGCCGACCCAGATCATGCCGTATTTCTCGACGACCGGCAGCGGCCGCAAACCGTGCGTCGCGCGCTCGGCGGCGGCGCCGAAGGCGGCCTCCTCGGGGCGGGCAATCAATGCGCCGTCGAGCCCGTAGGTCCAGCCGTGGTAGGGGCAGGCGAAATCTCGCGCCGCATGGCCGCAGCCGTCTACGACGCGGGCGCCGCGATGGCGGCAGACGTTGAGAAACGCGGCGAGCGTGTTGTCCGGCCGCCGCACCAGCAGGATTGGCACCCCGGTCCAGTCATGCGTCAGCCAGTCGCCGGGCTGCGGCAACAGCGCGCTGAGGCCGACATTGATCGGCCCGTCGCGGAAGAACGCGGCGCGCTCCTGCGCCGCCTGCTCGTCCGACGTGTAGTCACCGACCGGGTTGCGGTAGACGCCGTCGGCGAGATCGGTCGTGCGATTGTCGAGATGGGCCAGCAGCTTTCTCGCCTCGGCGATCTGCTCCGCGCGGCGCATGTCGCTCTCCCGCTTCTCTCCTAGGACGGCATCAGCATAACACCAAAACCGCCGGATTTGCCGCCACGCCGTTCGCCTCCCCATCAGCCTCAATGCCGCAGGCGGTAATAGGCGGCGCCGATCATCTCGTGCAGTGCGAAAAAACTGTTCAGCAGACTGACGACGCTCGGCAGAAAATCGCCCGCGCGGTCGCGGTGCAGCGCGGTGCGCGGCATCGGCCACGGCAGCGCATGCAGCCCGGCGCGCTCGAACGACCAGATCGCGCGCGGCAGATGCCAGGCCTGGGTGACCAGTACCACCGTCGTCACCTGCGCCGGCCGCAACAGCGCGGCGGTGAAGACGGCGTTCTCCCAGGTCGTGCGCGAGCGGTCCTCGACCCAGCGCACCGGCACCGCGAAATCGGCGTCGAGCGCCTGCTGCAGCAGCGCGGCCTCGGTGGTGCGGGCGCCGCCGACGCGGCCGCCGCTGACCGCCACCGGCAGCTGCAACCGGCGATAGGCCTGAGCCGCCGCGACGACCCGCTCGAGCGAAATCGGGCCAAGCCGGTCGGGGATGGCGCCGCCGTCGCCGCGCCGCACGTCGCCGCCCAAGACGACGATCGCCTGCGCCCCGCCGAGATCGACCCTATCCGGCAATCCCGTCTCGACCTGCCGCAGCAGCGAGGATGACACCGCCGGCGTCGCCGCCGCATATAAGGCCAGGCTCGAGGCCAGCGCCAACGCGATCCCCATCCGTCGCCACCGCAGCGCTAACAGTGCGCCGGCCAGGGACAGGACGATAAAGACCCCCGGCGGCGCAAACACGCCGTAGGAAAAGAGAGCTTCCACTGCCTTTCCCGTCCGGCAGCGCCCTTCTCAAAAATAACCCTCGATGAGCGGCGAATCATCTGGACCGCGGCCGTGCCGGCCACATTGCGGGCGAGACGCCCGCGGTCCGAGAGGCGCTGCTAGACGACGCCCGTTATGCGCCGCGGACGTATTTCGTGCAGACGAGCCGCAGGTGGTCGCGGAAATGCGGCCGCAGGCGACGCGTCCATTCGGTGTCGGCGGCGCTCTTCCAGGCCGACGTCGCCTGCACCTCGGGTGAGACGAGGTGGTAGAGCGCGACATAGCGCCGGTTGGCGCTCGTGGCGCGGAAGCGGCGCGCGCACAGCACCCCCGGCACCGCCGCCAGCGCCGGGATGTGTTCGTTGTCGTACCACTCGTTGAACTCGGCCTCGTGCTCGGGAACGACGTTCATCGCGTTGAGCAGGAAGCCGCCGGCATCCGCTGGCGGCAGCCGGTCGCCCGGCAGGATCTGCTCGCCCTCGAACCGCATCAGCCGCTCGACGCGGCTCGTCACCCGCTTCGACCACGGCGACAGATTGGCGCCGCCGATCGCCTGATAGCCGGGGCTCTGCAGCACGCCGACCGTTTCGAGATCATAGGTCGCCACCGAGATCTTGCGGTCCTCCGCGCCGATCCAGCGCTGGCACAGGAGGAAGCCCGGCACCCGTTGGCGCTCCGGCAGATGCTCGGTGTCGTACCAGTCGTGGAACTCGTCGGCGGCGGCGGCGCCGATGTTCATCGCCGCGATCAGGATGCCGTTGGCCATCGTCCTTCCCTCACAAGCTAATGTCATTCCGGGTCGCTGCGCAGCCGCGAACCCGGAGTCCCGGAACACGAGCCTCTGGAATATGGATTCCGGGTTCGGCCTGCGGCCGCCCCAGAATGACGGTGTTCTACCAAAGCTTTCACCATCACGCGCACCATCACGCGCCACCATAAAGGGGGATGACGGCGCCGCGCGTCACCTTGTTGTCGGGCGAAGCGAGCAACGCGATCATCTCGGCGACGGCGCTCGGCTGCACCCAGCTGCTGTGGTCGGCGTCGGGCATCGCGGCGCGATTGGCCGGCGTGTCGAGGATCGACGGCGCCACCGCGTTGACCCAGATTTCCTCGCCCGAAGTCTCCTGCGCCAGCGCCTGCGTCATCGCCGCCACCGCGGCCTTGGCCGTCGCGTAGGCCACCATGCCCGAGCCGAGGCGCGGCTCCAGCCCCGGCCGCGCCGCGACGTTGACGATGCGGCCGCCCTTGGCGCCGCCGGGGCCGGGCACGGTACGGGCGCGGATCGCGCGCAGCGCCGCCGCCGAGCACAGGAACGCCGACAGCGCGTTCATCTGGAACTGGTCGACAAACCCTGCCGCCGACGTCTCGGCCGCCGGCGACATGGCAAACCCGCCGGCGAGATGGATCGACGCCCACAGCGGCGGCAGGCTCTCGTAATAGCGCCGGACCGCCCGCTCGTCGGCGAGGTCGACGCCGGCGGTGACATGCACGTCCGGGTCGTTGCGATGCGGGTAGCTCGCCAACTCGGCCGCCACCATGTTGGTGACGTGGCAGACCGCGCCGGCCGCCCGCAGCGCCCCGACGACGGCTGACCCGAGCGCGCCGGTGCCGCCGGTGACGACGACATGCGCCCCGTGGAAATCGACCATGGCTTCCCTCGCGCTGGCGGATTGGGCCGGCCAGGCTCGGCCGGGCCTAGCCCACGTGATAGCACGCTGCGCCCGGCCGCTCCATCCGCTGCGTCAGGCGATCGCCCCCTCGGCGGCGACTATGTCCTCGCGGCAGGCCTGCGCCGTTTCGAGCACGACCGTCACGCCCCGCACGATGTCGTCGAGCGCCAGCGACGGCGCGCCGTCGAGCCGCGCCGCCTGGGCCGGCAGAAACGGCAGGTGCAAAAAGCCGGCGCGCATGCCGGGCCGGCTGGTCGCCGCGAGATGCAGGGCGCCGTAGAACACGTGGTTGCAGACAAAGGTGCCGGCGGTGTTGGAGACGATCGCCGGCAGGCCGGCCGCCCGCAAGGCGGCGACCGCCGCCTTGATCGGCAGCGTCGCGAAATAGGCGGCGGGGCCGCCGGGTATCACCGGGCGATCGATCGGCTGCTGGCCGGCATTGTCGGCGATGCGGGCGTCGTCGAGGTTGATCGCGACCCGTTCCAGCGACAAGGCCGCGCGACCGCCGGCCAGGCCGAGGCCGAGCACGATGTCGGGATCGGCCTCATCGATGGAGGCCGCCAGGGCCTCGATGGCGCGGCCGAACACGGTCGGCAGCACCGCAATCGTCAGCGACAGCGCGCCGAGCCGCGCCGGCAGGCGGTAGAGCGCCTCAAGCGCCGGATTGACGGCATCGCCGCCGAACGGCTCAAACCCGGTGACCAGCGCGCGCATCGCTCTTTCTCCGTTGCGATGCGATCAGAATAACCGATGGGAGTTGTGGCGTCTCGCCGCGTACCCCCACCCTAACCCTCCCCCGCCAGGGGGGAGGGGACATGCATGGCGCCCGCAACGCCGCTCCCTGCCCCGCTGGCGGGGGAGGGTTGGGGTGGGGGTGACGCAGCGATGCTATTCCGGGCGGCTGCCGCCGACGCCGGGGGTCACCGTCAGGCCGACGAACTGGGTGACGCCGTGCCGGTTGAGGAGCAACAGGACATTGCCCTTGCTGGCGGCCTGCTTCAGTTCGGCCGCCGCCTTCTGTGGCGAGGTCGCCGGCTGCTGGTCGATCGACATGATGACGTCGCCGCGCTCGATACCGAGCGCCCCGACCGGGCTGCCGCTGGCGACCTGCGTCACCACCACCCCTTCGACGTCCTTCGGGATGTGGAACTGGCTGCGCAGCTCGGGGGTCAGCGCCGCCAGCTGCAATCCGAGGCCGGCCGCCTCCTGCTGGCTGCTTGCGGAGGCGAGCTGCTGCATGTTTTCCGGCATTTGCGCGATCGTCGGCGACAGCGTCATCTCCTTACCGGCGCGGGCCACCGTCAGGTCGAGCTGCTTGCCGATCGGGGCGGCGGCGACGACGCGCGGCAGGTCATGCACCTGGCGGATCGGGTGGTCGCCGGCCTTGAGGATGACGTCGCCCTGCTTCAGTCCGACCTTGGCTGCTGGGCTGTCCGGCGTCACCGCCGCGACGAGCGCGCCCTGCGGATGGTCGGGGTTGAGGCCGAGACCCTTGGCGATCGTCGGCGTGATGCTCTGGATCGAGACGCCGAGCCAGCCGCGCGTCACGTGACCGTTTTCCTTCAGCTGCGCAATCACGCTCTTGGCGGTGTTCGAGGGCACCGCGAAGCCGATGCCGACGGAGCCGCCCGAGGGCGAGTAGATCGCGGTGTTGATGCCGATCACCTCGCCCGTCAGGTTGAAGGTCGGGCCGCCGGAGTTGCCGCGGTTGATGGGCGCGTCGATCTGGATGAAGTCGTCGTATGGGCCCTCGTTGATGTTGCGCCCGAGCGCCGAGATAATGCCGGCGGTGACGCTGCCGCCGAGGCCGAAGGGGTTGCCGACCGCGACGACCCAGTCGCCGACCTTGGCCGCGTCGCTGTTGCCCCAGGTGACGAAAGGCAGCTTCTTGTCGCTGTCGATCTTGATCAGCGCGAGGTCGGTCTTCTCGTCACGCCCGATAATCTTGGCCGGATGGCGGCTGTTGTCCTGCAGGATCGCGGTCACTTTGCTGGCGTGGCCGACGACGTGGTTGTTGGTCACGATATAGCCGGCCGGATCGATGATGAAGCCGGAGCCGAGCGCCATGACATGACGGTTCAGCTGCGGCATGCCGCGATGCTCGAAGAACCGGCGCAGGAACTGGTCGAACGGCCCCCCGGACTCGTCGCCGGGCTGGTCGCCCGGCTGGTCGCGCTCGTCGGCCGACTGGTCGGACAGCGAGGCCTGGTCGGTGCCGAGCTCGACCGAGATGTTGACGACCGCGGGCAGCACATGCTCGACGAGGGGCGCCAGGCTCGGCAGCTTGACCGAGATCTCGTTTGGCGTCGTCGCCGTGATGTTCTTGCCGGTGGGGATCGCCTTGCCGCTGTCCTGCGCCGACCCCAAGGCCGGCATCAGCAGCAGCGCCAGCGACGCGGCCGTCGCCAGCAGGGAGCCCGACCGGCGGGCGAAGAAAGCAGGTAAACCACGCGGCATCGGAACCTCCGGTAGACTACAGGCAGGCGCGGCGGCATGCCTGGAAGCGGCGCCGTCGCAGCAAGGATTGCTTTGCACCCGACCAACTCTGGCGCTGGGTCGGAGTTCCCACCTGTCGGTTGGTCCGGTTGGAAGGACCCGCGCTAGTCGCCGTCGCCGAGGCGGAACGTCCGCCCGCCGCTCTTTCCCGACCCCGAGGCGATGATGTTGTGCTGTTCGAGGCGGGCGAACTCGTGCACGACCTTCGGGCACGACGGCACTACCGTCGCGCTCTTGCTGTCGAGCGCGGCGCTGACGATGAAGAAGCGGGCGAACTGGGTCGTCGCTTCCTCCTGCTCGTGGGCATCGGCGGCGGCCGCCTCGATCAGCGCGCGGATCAGCTGGCCCGCCTGCACCAGGCGCTGGCCGGCGATGCCGCAGCGATGCGCGCTGCCGAGAAGAAAGCCGCCGTTGGTCGCCAGCCGGGCGGCGTCGCTGGCGCTGCTCGCGCCGAAACTGCTCCCGCCAGGACTGACGGCAAGCACGGCGGCAAGGGTCGTCGCTGCGAGGATCGACATCGGGGGGAGCTCCGCCGTTCCTTGATCACCCACCAACGCCTGGGCATAAGGCGTTGTTGCGTCGAGGCTTTTGCACCGTCAGTTGAGCGCGAGGGCCGGCTGCGACATTCTGTTCGTCTGCATCACAGGAGGCGCCAATGATCGCGGCAACCGGCATCGACCACATCGTCCTGCACGTCGCCGAAATCGGACGGGCGAAAGAGTTCTATACGCGGGTTCTCGGGATGGTCCCGTACCGGGAAAACGACGCGCAGGTATTCCTGCACGCCGGTGCGCAGGGGGTGGCGCTGTTCAAGCGGGCGGCCGGTATGCCGGCGACCGCCGGTGGCGACATGAACCATCTGGCGCTCAACGTCGCCGACGGCAGCTACGAGAGCCTGAAGGCCGAACTCGAAAAGGCCGGCGTCGCGGTCAGCGGCCGCCTCGGTGACGACCGCTGCCTCTATTTCAGCGACCCCGACGGCCACCGCCTGCAGCTGATGGTCCGCAAATAGCGCCTATTGGCGGCGGCGGCTCGTGCCGATTCGGAGATTCCCCAAATCAACGAGATGTCATCCCGGCGCAAGCCGGGATCCATTCGTCAACCGCTCCTACGGCAGAAAAATGGATACCGGGCTTCGCCGGTATGACAAGGAAAGGCAGCCCTCTCAACGAACTGTGGATCCGGGAGACGAGTCATAATAGTGGATCTCGAGCAAAAGGCAGCCGCCCTCTGACTTGAAGGGGCCGGGCACGGCGCCGGGCGGGCGGCAGGCGTAGGTGCCCGGGGCGAAGCCTTGCCCGCCGCGTCCTTCGGCGTCGTTGCCGACGGTGAGGTCGCCGGCAACGAGGTAAACCTCCTCCCAGTAGTCGTGCACGAACGGCGCCGTCGTGAACACCCGCGGCGCGAAGCGCAATAAGCGGGTGCGGCTGCCCTGCTTGCCGGTTTCATCAAGCGCGCCGGCGAGGATCTTCTGCTCGATCCCGGCCGGATAGCCGGTTGGCGTCTCCCAGCCGGTGCTCATGTCGATGCCGTGGAATTCGAGATGCGGCTTGTTGATGGTCATGTCGCGCCTCCTGTCGCGTTTGCGGAAGTTTACCGCTGATCTGCCGACGGCAGCAGGGCGGCAATGCAAAATATGGAGGAAACAGCGCCGGCGTAGGGGTTTAGGCTGGACAAGTCTGCCCTAACGCTGCTGGAACCGCGCCCATGCTCCGCAACCGAAACGAAATTCGCAACGACAAGAGCTTTGATCTGCTGACCGAGGCGATCCTGCAGCGCGACCAGCCGCGCACCGCCGATCTGTTTTACGGCATGGTGGTGCGCGACGGCCGCTCGATCGGCGATGCGCTCGGTGTCGTCGCCGCCGCCGAGGCGCCCTATGTCAACGTGCCGTGCCACATCAACATCAAGGACGGCAGCATCGCGCTGACCAACAACGACCACACGCTCTTGGGGCTGCGCGCCTCGACCTGCCTGATGCCGTATCTGCCGGAACGCTACCGCCTGCTGCCGCTGCTGCAGAGCGTCTGGTACATCGGCGCCGGGCTCGACATCTGGAACCAGCTGCTCTTCAAGTATCCCGGCCGCTACGCGACGATGAAGGGCGTCGCGGTGCCGCCGCCCTCCTACGGGCCGACGGTGTGGCTCGAGGAAGCCGAGCCGATCCATGAGGAGGGCCCGCTCGACGAGCGGCTGCATTCCTACATGATTGCGACGATGACCGGCGATTCGAAGCGGGCGCACGGCCTCTTCCTCGGCATCGCCGAGGACCCAGCGAACCGCGCCGCGCTGCAGGACACGATCGAGTTCCTCGGCCTTATCGACCTGCAGGAGACGGTGATCGGCCGCAAGGCGCGCAACACCGGCCACAAGGCGATCCGCGCCCGCGCCGTCACCGACCTTGCCAACTATATCGGCTGGGAGAAGTCGGAGGGCGTCTTCTACATGGGGGTGCCCGACATGGCGGTGGGGCCGCTCTACTACTCGCTCTACGACGCCGCCAGCGTCCGCGTCACCGCCGAGTTCGAGGACGCCGGCAAGGGCCTCGAAGAGCGCAACAAGACGCCGCTGTCGCCGCATGAGGTCGAGCACATGCTGGAGCAGCTGATGCTGGCCGACGGCGCGGCGGTGTGGGACCTCATCACCGCCCACCTCAAGGCCGGCAGGTCGATCCAGAGCCTCGGCGACACGATCCAGCTCGGCGCCGCCGAGCTGATCCTGCGCAACACGGTGGCGCGCCAGTTCACTAACGGCCAGCACCCGTTCGACTACTGCAATGTCGCCAACAACTGGCTGCGCACCAGCAAGAGCCCCTACAAGGCGCGCATCCTTTACCTGATGGCGAACTTCATCAACGACGTCGCGCATGAGAACAACTACACGCGCTCGGTGATCGAGGAGGAACGCGCCGGCTATGACGGCGCCGGCCGCGACCCGGCAGCGCTGTTGCGTGAGCTCGACGCGGCGATCATGGCGCTCGATCTGGCGAAGGCGACGACGATCGCGCACGCCTATCTGCAATCGGGCGCCGACCGGCGGGCCTATATGGAAACCGTCGCGCTGTGCGCCTGCCGCTTCCAGGACGACCCGCACAACCAGAAAATCACGATCTCGACCTTTGAGGAGTACGGCCGGCATTCGACCCACCTCAAGGACCGCCTCTTGCTGGCGACCCCGCGGCTGCTGGCCGGCTGGACCAAGATGCCCGGCGAGCGCGACTGCTACGCCCGCTTCGAGAAGGAGTGGATCTACAATTAGGCCGCCGGCTGTCCCTGGATCATTAGCGAGCCGTCAAGCCCGGCCATGACGCTCCGCGTGGTGTGCCAACCACGTCGAGGGCGGCTCGATACGGCGTGGCTCAACCACCGCGCGGCGCGAGGCGGAATGGCGGCGGGTGATCGGGCTGCAGGGTGATCGTCGCCAGCGGCAGGACCGGCCGCGCGTCGGCCAGTTCGATGCGGAACGCCTGCACCAGCCGCGCCAGCACCAGCACCGTCTCGGTCAGCGCGAATTGCGCGCCGATGCAGGCGCGCGGCCCGGCGCCGAACGGCAGGTAGGCGAAGCGCATCGGCGGCGGCGCCTCCGGCAGAAAGCGGCGGTGGTCGAAGACGTCGGGGTCGCGCCATAAGAGCCGGTGCCGGTGCAACACCCACGGCACGATCAGCACCACCGCGCGCGCCGGGATCGCCACCTCGCCCGCGTGATCGGCCGATTTGGCCTGCCGAACCACCGAGAAGGCCGGCGGATAGAGGCGCAATGCCTCGTCGACGACGGCACGCGTCTCGACCAGCGACGACAGGGCGGCCGCCGCGCCGGCCGGGCCGAGATCGAGCGGCGCCGTCTCCGCCGCGAGGCGCTCTTGCACCTCCGCCAGCGCGGCGACGAGATAGGCGGACCAGAACAAGGCCACCGCCGTCGTCTCGTGCCCCGCCGCCAGCATCGTCGCCGATTGCTCGACAAGATCGGCGCGGCGTTTGGCGCCGGCTTCCAGCATGTCGTAGAGGTCGCGCGGCGGCTGCCCACTCGAGGTCGGCGGCCGCGTCATTAGCAGCGCCGCGATCTGCCGCATCCAGTGCTTGCGGAACCGCCGGCGCGCCAGCGACCGCGGTGTCGGCAGGCCGCGCGGCAGCAGGAAGTCGAGCAATGTCGGCCGTCCGAGCCCGCCGGCGTAGTCCTGCAGGACGGCGCGCAATGCCGGCCCCTGTTGCCGCAGGTCGAGCGAGAACAGCGCCGCCGCGGCGATCTCCAGCGCCAGCAATTGCAGCCTCGCGAAGAGGTCGATCTCGCCGCCGGCGCTGCGCCGCAGTTCCTCGACCAGCCGGTCTGAGGCGGCGGCGATGTGGCCGGCGACACCGGCCATCATGCGCGGCGCGAAGGCCGGTGCTGCGACCCGCCGCTGCCGCCGCCACTCCTCGCCCTCGGCGAGGAACAGCCCGTTGCCGACGACCGGTCCCAGCACGCGGCCGATCGAGGCGGTGCGGCGGTAATTGTCGGCGTTCTCGATCAGCACATGACGGATCGCGGCGAGCTCGTTGAGGATGATCTGCCGCCGGCCGACAAAATTGCGGACGACCGCCATCTCCTCGAAGGCGCGCGGCGGAAATCCGGCCAAGGCATTGTTGCGCAGCCCGGCGGCAATCGCGCGCCACGACTGCCGCTCGGGCGCCGCATAGGGGACCGGGAACGAGATCGTGGCCGGGACGTCGGTCATCCGGCGCACTCTACAAGCCGCAGCGTCGGCTTGACAGCAATGCCGCCGCCGGGTATGCACATCCCGTTCGTGGGGATTTGAGCCGACCGGCTTGCGCGCCACGTAAAATAAAGCGCTAAAAGGTCGGGGATCATTGGAAAGCCCTGGCCGCCGGCCGGGGCTTTGTTGTTCCGGCGCGCGGTCCCTATCGTGACAGAGGACGAGGAGAGCCGCCGATGCCGAAGCCGATCCTGCCCCCCGAACTTGCCGCCGAGCTCGACCCTGCGACGCTCTTGGTGCGCGGCGGCAGCGAGCGCAGCGCCTATGACGAGACCAGCGAAGCCCTGTTCATGACCTCGGGCTTTGTCTACGGCAGCGCCGCCGAGGCCGAAGCGGCCTTCAAGCAGGACGGCTCGCGCTACGTCTATTCACGCTACCGCAACCCGACCGTGACGATGTTCGAGGAGCGCCTGCGGCTGATCGAGGGGGCCGAGGCGTGCCGCGCCACCGCCAGCGGCATGGCGGCGGTGTTTGCCGCGCTGTTGTGCAAGCTAAGGGCCGGCCAGCGGATCGTCGCCAGCCGCGCGCTGTTCGGTTCGTGCCATTACATCGTGGCCGACCTCTTGCCGCGCTACGGGATCGAGAGCGTCCTGGTCGACGGCCGCGACCTGTCCGCGTGGGAAGAAGCACTGGCGCCGGGCGCCGCGGTGACGTTCTGCGAGAGCCCGTCGAATCCGGCGATGGAGATCATCGACATCGCCGAGGTGGCGCGCCTGACGCACCGCGCCGGCGGCGTCCTCGTCGTCGACAATGTGTTCGCGACGCCGCTCCTGCAGAAGCCGCTGGCGCTTGGCGCCGACGTCGTTGTTTATTCGGCGACAAAGCACATCGACGGTCAGGGCCGGGCGCTCGGCGGCGCCATCCTCGCCAGCGAGAAATTCGTCAAGGACGATCTCGGCCTGTTCTATCGCCACACTGGGCCGTCGCTGTCGCCGTTCAACGCGTGGCTATTGCTGAAGGGGCTGGAGACGCTGGAATTGCGCGTCGAGCGACAGTGCCGCACCGCCGCCGCGATCGCCGCCTTTCTCGAACGGCACTCGAAGATCGAGCGCGTCGTCTATCCCGGCCTGCGGAGCCACCCGCAATACGCGCTGGCAAAGCGCCAGATGACGGCCGGCGGCACCGTCGTTTGCTTCGACGTCGCCGGCGACAAGGATTCCTGCTTCCGCTTTCTCGACGCGCTCAAGCTGGTCGACATCTCGAACAATCTCGGCGACTCGAAGAGCCTCGTGACGCATCCGGCGACGACGACGCATTCGCGCCTCAAGCCCGAGGAGCGCGCCGCCCTCGGCATCGGCGACGGGCTGGTGCGCCTCTCCGCCGGCCTCGAAAGCGAGCGCGACCTGATCGCCGACATCGAGCGCGCGCTGACGAGGGTTTAACTCGGTTGTCATCCCGACGAAAGCCCGGACCCATCCTTCCGCGTCGGAGCAGCGGCCAGGATGGATCCCGGCTTACGCCGGGATGACAGGGTTGGGAATGCGAAATCATGGACGACATCGACCGCCGGCTGCTGAGCATCCTGCAGGAGGACGCAACGCTGCCGATTGCGCAGATGGCGGAGCGCGTGGGCCTGTCGGCGACGCCGTGCTGGAAGCGCATCCAGAAGCTGGAGGCAACGGGGGTCATCAGCCGCCGCGTCGCGCTGGTCGATCCCGAGCGCGTCGGCGCCGGGATCTCGGTGCTGGTCAGCATCGAGGCCGGCGCGCACACGCCCGAATGGCTCGAGCGCTTCAGCGTCGGCGTCGCGGCGATGCCGGAGGTCATGGAAGTCTACCGCATGGCCGGCGACGTCGATTACCTGCTGCGCGTCGCGGTCGGCGACATGGCCGAATACGACTCCTTCTACAAGCGGCTGATCGCGCTGGCGCCGATGAAGAACGTCACCTCGCGCTTTGCGATGGAGCGCATGAAATACACCACCGCCTACCCGCTCCACCCGCGCGCCTTCCGCGACCGCCGGGCGCCGGATAGCAGCGACAGCAGCGACAGCAGTGGGGCCGGCGAGGAGGAATAGTCTCCCCCGCAGCTCCGGCGCTGGAGCATTCCGATCCATCGCGAGTCAAAATAAAGTAATATCTTACTATTTGACTTGGCATCTTCTGCTCACCACTCTTACTTTCATAGTATTAGAGGCGGGAGCAGAGCAATGCTTGACGGACAGGCGGCAATCGATGCCGGCATCGGGCCCGGCCAGGTTTGGCTGATCGAGCAGGATGCTGCCGGGGCCATCAGCGCCGGCGATCGCGACGTGCTGACCGCCGCCAATGTCATCCTCTACGACCGCGCGCTGGCACCGCTGGTGGCCGAAATCTTGCCGCTCGGCACCTATGCCGAACCGCTGTCGCGTGAGGCCTGCCTGTTCGGCCCGGCGATTGCGCCGCGCGGGTTGCAATTCGCTGGCGACGGCTGGAGCGTCGTGCAGATCGTCGAAGCCGGTGCGGCGTGGCGCCGCCGGCTGCGCGAGAGCGCCGAGATGCTCAGTCCACCGCCGCCGCGCAGCGACCTGCGGTTGCGGCTGATTGCCAAGGGTGGCGAAAGCATCGGGATGCCACGCGATGTCGACGCGGCCGGCGAATTTCTTGAGCTTTTCGACGCCTTCGCCAAAGACGAGCCGCTGACGCTCGTACTTGGCCCGCTTACCCATCGCGCCCCGGCCGCGGGTGCCGCGTTCACCGCCAACGGCCTCGCCGGCTGAGGCCCAGGAGCGGCGGATGGCACAGATCGAAGCGCTGTCGAAAGCCGAGGCGGTCAAGCAGCAGAGCCGGCAGTTGCGCGGCAACCTCGCCGCCGATCTCGCCGACCCCGCGGCGTCGTTCGACAACACCGGCTACAGCCTCCTAAAGTTTCACGGAATCTACCAGGGCTACGACCGCGACAGCGCAACCGAGCGCAAGCAGCGCGGTGACAGCAAGGCCTGGCAGTTCATGGTGCGGGTGCGGATCCCCGGCGGCCGCCTCACGGCGGCGCAGTATCTCGCGCTCGATGCGCTGGCCGACCGCTACGCGAACGGCTCATTGCGCATCACGACGCGCCAAAGCATCCAGTTCCACGGCGTCGTCAAGTCCGGCCTCAAGGCGAGCGTTGCCGCAATCAACGCTGCGCTGCTGACGACTCTGGCGGCGTGCGGCGATGTCGTGCGCACTGTGACGACGGTGCCGGCGCCGGTCCGCGACGCGGTGCACCGCCGAATCGAGGACGACGCCCGTCGCCTGTCGACGCACCTGTTGCCGACGACCGGCGCCTATCACGAGATCTGGGTCGACGGCGAGAAGGTTGCCGACGAAGCGCCCGACCCGCTCTACGGCGAGCGCTACCTGCCTCGCAAGTTCAAGATCGGCCTGGCGGTGCCCGAGGACAACACGATCGACGTCTTGACCAACGATCTGGCGATCGTCGTCCTGTTCGAGAACGAAACGCTTGTCGGCTACAATTTTCTGCTCGGCGGCGGCCACGGCATGACCCACAACAAGCCGGAGACCTATCCGCGCATGGCGACGCCGGTTGCGTTTGTCGAGCCGCCCGACCTGCTCGCCGCCGCCTCCGCGGTGGTGAGGCTGCATCGCGACTGGGGCGATCGCGGCAACCGGCGGCATGCTCGTCTCAAATATGTCGTTGCCGAGCGCGGCGAGGAGTGGGCTCGCGAGCGGCTATCCGAGGATCTCGGAAAGACGCTGGAGCCGTGCCGGCCGATGCCGGATTTCGCGGTGCCGGATCATCTCGGCTGGCACGCGCAGGGCGACGGCAAGCTCTATCTCGGGGTCCCCGTCCGCAGCGGGCGCATCGTCGACCACGGCCTGGTGCGGCTGCGCACCGCCTTGCGCGAGGTCGTCACTACGTTCGGCGCCAACCCGATCCTGATGCCGAGCCAGGACATCATCCTGTCGGAGATTGACCCAACTGACCGCGACGCAGTCAGCGACACATTGCGGCGCCACGGCGTCCGCCTCGCCGAGGATCTGCTGCCGGTCGAGCGCTGGGCCCTGGCGTGCCCCGCGCTGCCGAGCTGCGGGCTGGCATTGACCGAGGCCGAGCGGGTACAGGAGGAGATCGTCGGTGCCATCGCCGACCGCCTGCGGCGCTGGGGACTGGAAGAGGAGCGGCTCAGCGTGCGCATCACCGGCTGCCCCAACGGCTGCGCCCGCCCCTATAGCGGCGATATCGGCATCGTCGGCCGCGTGCCGGGGTTTTATTCGCTCTCTGTTGGCGGCGATTTCGAGGGCACCCGTCTCAACCGGCCGATCGCCGAGCGTCTCAGTATCGAGGGGCTGGCGGCGACGCTCGACCCCCTCTTCGCGCTGTGGGCTTCGGCCCGCCATGCCAGCGAAGGATTCGGCGATTTCTGCGAGCGCATCGGCATCGACGCGCTGCAGCAGGTGGTCGCCGGCCTGCGCGCCAAGGCGGCGTGAACGCGCCTACATCCCGTCGCGGCGGGCGGCGAGGCGCAGGCGCAGCGCGTTCAGCTTGATGAATCCCTCGGCGTCGCGCTGGTCATAGACCTGGTCTTCTTCGAAGGTGACGTGCGCCTGGCTGTAGAGGCTGTTGGGCGACTCCCGGCCGGCGACCCGCACCGAACCCTTGTAGAGCTTGAGCCGGACCCGGCCGTCGACCTTCTCCTGGCTCTTGTCGATCAGCGCCTGCAGCATCTCGCGCTCCGGCGAAAACCAGAAGCCGTTGTAGATCAGTTCGGCGTAGCGCGGCATCAGCTCGTCCTTGAGGTGCATCGCGCCGCGGTCGAGGCACAGGCTCTCGATGCCGCGATGCGCCGCCAGCAGGATAGTGCCGCCCGGGGTCTCGTAGACGCCGCGCGACTTCATCCCGACAAAGCGGTTCTCGACGAGGTCGAGGCGGCCGATGCCGTGCTTGCCGCCGAGTTCGTTGAGGCGGGTCAGCAAGGCCGCCGGCGATAGCGCCTCGCCGTCGATCGCCACCGCGTCGCCGCGGGAAAAATC
>JBLMXS010000261.1:0-20463 GCA_050257895.1 Thiohalocapsa sp. | reverse complement strand
GGGATTTGTCGACACGCTGCGCGGCATTCACGCCTTCGTCCCGCGCGAGGCCCCCGCGGCGGGCAGTCAGTATAACGAGCGGGTCAAGCGCCGCGCGTTGAGAAGCGAACATCCGCTGGTGACGGTGCATGCGGAGACCGGCGAGCGCGTCTTGTTCGTCAGCCCGTCCTTCCTGAAGTCGATCGTCGGCCTCAGCCGGCGCGAAAGCCAGAAGATCCTGGAGATCCTGTGGGAGCATGTGACGCGCCCGGAATACACGGTGCGCTTCAAATGGAACGCCGGCGATATCGCCTTCTGGGACAATCGGTCGACGGCGCATCTGGCGCCGCGGGACATCTTCGAATCCGACTTCGACCGTCAGCTCTATCGGATAACGCTGGTCGGCGAACCGCTCGTCGGCGTCGACGGCAAGACCTCGCGCTCTATCGAAGGCAAGCCGATCCTGTCGGCGGCGGATGAACTGCAAATGATGGCGGCGGAATAGCCCAGGCTGTTTGGCGCGATGGCGAGAAGGCTGGGGCTCGATGAGGCGCGCGCGGTCGTTGAGGCGGTGTTGAACGCGGCGGCGCAGCGCAACCTGTGATTTGCCGCCGCCGTCGTCGATAGCGGCGGCGAACTGATCTATCTGGCGCGCATGGACGGTGCCAGCCCGCTCAACGCGCGGATGGCGGTGAACAAGGCCTACACCGCGACGAAATGGTTGCGCGATACGAAGGCGATCAAGGAACGGCTGTTCGACATGGGTCTGGGTGACGAGCGGCGCGACATTGCGTGGTTCGGCGACCCGCGCTTTACTGCCGTATGGGGCGGCATCCTGTTGCGGAGCGAGGACGGCACCGTGCTCGGCGCCCTCGGCGAAAGCGGCGGAACACCGGCCGAAGACGAGGAACTGGGCCAACTCGGCGCGGCCGCATTCGCGGCGCTGTAACCGACCCTCCCTGATTGGCGCCGATCAGCTGTCCCAGGTCGATTTGTGGAACATCTGCTCGACCGCGATCGGATCGTCGATCAGGCGCTGATCGAGAGAATAACGGACAAAAGCCTCGAGGTTGCGACGGTTGGCGGCAAGGCCGGACGGCCACGGGTCCTCCCCCATCGCGGCATCCTGCGTCTCCAGCTCGTTGCGCGCAAAAGCGAGCTGCGCGTAGCCCGGATCATCGTAGAACTCGCGCGATTGCGCCTTTGCCTCCTCCCACATCCCCATGATCGCCCCCGCCAGCCACGGATGCGCCTCGATGACGGGCCGGCGGAACGCGATCAGGTGCATGATCGGGTAGCAGCCGTGCCTCTGGTAGTAGCTCAGCGCCTCGGCCTTGCGGTCGGCGAACAGCGGCCGCACCCGCTCGCGCGCCGCCAACACCGCGGCCGGCGGATGCGGGAAAATCATCGCGTCGACCTCGCCATCGATTAAGAGGCGGCTGACATCCGCGCCGGCGGGAGCGCGCTCAACCGAGACACCGCCGCGTTCGCCAAGCGGCAGCGCCTCGTCGGAGGCCAGCACCCAACGGACTCTTTGCCAGGGAACGTCGTAGTCGAAAGTCAGGTCGCCCAACGCCAGCACCGTCATCGTCGTCTGGAACGAGCGGATCAGCACCCGCCTGCCGATCAGGTCCTGCGGCTTATCGATCCCGGCCGAGGCGTTGACGAAGATGTGGTTCTGGCTGAACAGCCGCCGCGGAAACACTGGGATGCCGACAAACGGCGCGCCGCGGCTGGTCGCAATGACATGCGAGGACAGCGACGTTTCGGCGATGTCGAACTCGTTGTTGCGCAGAAAGCGCTCGTGCCGCGCAATGCCGTCGCGGCCGGGGTGCGACATGCCGACTTCCAACATCCGCAAGGCAAGCCCAGGCGGCGGCTTGACCGAGCCCAAAAACAGCGGCACGTGCCGGTCGTAGCGTTCGAGCGCGATCGTTAGGTTGAGGTCGGCCATCGGCGTCACTCCGATGCGACGGCGAGATAGCCGTCGCGGGTCTGCGGCAGGCGGCGGCCGAGCAGCCGCGACGCGACGACGGTGCGCAGGATCTGCGCCGTGCCGCCGCCGATCGTGAACATGCGCGCATCGCGCACCATCCGCTCTAGCGGCCGGTTGCGCGAATAGCCGGCAGCGCCGAACAGCTGCAGCGCGTCGTTGGTCACCTTGATCGCCATCTCGGAGGTAAAGATCTTGGCTTGCGCTGCTTCGGTCGGGTCGGGGAAAGGATCGGCGCCGGCGGCCGCCTTATAGATCAGCACCTGCGCCGCTGCGATCTGGGTCGCCATGTCGGCGAGCATCCATTGCACGCCCTGAAACTCGCAGATCGGCCGGCCGAACTGCTGGCGTTCCTTGCTGTAGGCGAGACCCAGCTCGTAGGCGCCTTCGGCAAGACCGAGGGCGACGGTCGCGGCGCCGATGCGCTGGCCGTTATAGGCGTTCATCAAATCGGCGAAGCCCTTCTTCATGCCGCGCGGCGGCAATACCAGCGCATTGGCCGTCACCGCCATGTCCTCGAAAATGATTTCGGCCTCGGGGATGCCGCGCAGTCCCATCGCCGGCTCGCGCCGACCGATCTTGAGGCCCTTCGTCTCGTCGCGGATTGCGATGAAGCCGCCGATCCCCTCCTCCTCGCCCGTCGCGTCGAAGACGCGGGCAAAGATCAGATGCAGGCGCGAGACGCCGCCGCCGGTAATCCAGTGCTTCTTGCCGTTGAGGACAAAGCCGTTGCCGCGGCGGTCGGCGCGCGTCGTCATCTCGCTGGCGGCGCTGCCGGCGCCTGGCTCGGTAATGCAGATCGCCGGCTTATCGCCCGACAATACGAGGTCGGCCGCGAGCCGCTTCTGGGCCTCATTGCCGTATTTCATGATGGCGCCGATCGCGCCCATGTTGGCCTCGACAACGATGCGGCCGGTGATGCCGCAGCATTTCGCCATTTCCGCGATGACCAGCACCGCGTCGAGATAGCTGGCGCCGCGGCCGCCATAGGCGGCCGGGATGGTCATGCCGAAATAGCCTGCCTCCTTGAGCAGAGCGACATTGTCCCACGGGTATTCTTCGCTGCGGTCGATCTCGGCGGCGCGCTCGGCAACGGGGCCCTGCGCCAATTCCCGCGCCCTTGCCTGCAACGCCCGTTGTGCTGGAGTAAGGTCAAACTGCATGCTGCCTCCGGGATCCTTATCGAGCAGTATGAAAAGCGCCGCCGCGGCGGCGGCCAGGCAAGAGGACCACGATGCCGATCAACGACGCGCACGGCTGCCCGGTGACCGCCGCCGATCCCCAGGCAGTCGAATTGCTCGACCGTACCGTGAGCGCCTATCTCGGCTTTCGCAAGGATACCGGCGATCGGCTGAAGGAAATGCTTGGCGCAGAGCCGCAATTGATGATGGCGCACTGCCTGCGCGGCTATTTCATGATGCTGTTCGGCCAGCGCGCGATGGTGTCGCGCGCCGAGCGCTCGCTGGCGACGGCGCGAACGGCGGCGGAGACCGGCGTGACGGATCGCGAGGCAGCGCATCTGGCGGCGCTCGCCGCCTGGATCGCTGGCGACCTGACCGGCGCAACCGCGCGCTGGGAGGCGATCGCCGGCGAATGGGCGACGGACGTGCTGGCGCTGAAGCTCGCGCAATACGGTAATTTCTACACCGGTGAGAGCGAGCGAATGCGCCAGGTGTTCGAGCGCGCGCTGCCGAGCTGGCAGCCGCATATGGCGGATTACGGCTTCGTGCTCGGCTGCCATGCCTTCGGCCTCGAAGAAACCGGCGCGTACGACGACGCCGAGCATGCCGGGCGGGAAGCGATCGAGCGCAACCCGGCCGACATCTGGGCGGCGCACGCGGTGCAGCACGTCTTCGAGATGACCGGGAGACCGCACGACGGGATCGCGTGGACCGAGCGTCTCGAGGCGAATTGGCACGAGTGCAACAACTTCGCCTATCACGCCTTGTGGCATCGCTGCCTGTTCCTGCTCGAGCTGGGTGAGGCTGAGGCGGCGCTCAGACGTTATGACCGCGAGGTCCGCCCGGAATCGACCGACGACCTGCTCGACATCTCCAACGCCGTCTCGCTGCTTTGGCGGCTGGAACAGGCCGGTGTCGATGTCGGCAGTCGGTGGCAGGAACTGGCGGCGCGCTCGCAGGCACATATCGATGATCACCTGCTGACCTTCGGCGATATGCATTATCTGCTGGCGTTGGCGGCTGCGGGACGAACCGACGATGCGGAGCGTCTGCTGGACGGCCTGTCGCAATACGCTGCGGCAAGCGCAGAGAGCGAAGCGGCGGTGGCCGGAGACCCGGGGCTGGCATTGGGCCGAGCCGTACTTGCGGCGCGCTGCGGCGACCACGGCGACGCGATGCGCTCCCTTGCTGCCGTCCACGACCGGGTCCACCGGATCGGCGGCAGCCATGCGCAGCGCGATCTGTTCGAGGAGCTGCTGATCGACTCGGCCCTGCGCGCCGGCGAGGTCGGAACGACCAAGGCGCTGCTGATCGAACGCCTCAAAAGGAGGCCGCGCAACGCCTGGGGCTGGCGCCATCTTGCCGCGGCGCTCGATGCGCTTGGCGAGCGCGACGGTGCATCGGCTGCGCGCGCAAAGGCGGCAGAACTGCGACAGCGACGAAATGGAAAGGTGACATGAACGAGGCCACACACGATCACTCCCGCTGGGGCCCCGACGACCAGCTCGGCGCCGGAAATCTATTGACGATCGAGCGGCGCCTTGCGGCGCTGCGCTCGATCCGAAACGGGACCGTCTATGATCTGAGCCACGAGATCAGCGCTGGCGCGCCGTTCATGGCGCCCAACCAGACCCCGTTTCTGATGTCGATCTGGGCCTCCTGGCGCGATTCGATCAGGCGGCGGCGCGCAATCGGCGCTGCCAACGACGCCGGCTCGAATGTCGAGCGTGTCGAGATGACGATGCATGTCGGCACGCATATCGATGCGCTTGGTCATTTCAGCATCGGCGGTAGGCTGTACAACGGTCTGAACGCGGCTGACGTCGTGACCGATTGGGGGCTCGAGCGCCTCGGCATCGAACACGTCCCGCCGATGATCAGCCGCGGCGTGCTGCTCGACGTCTCGGGACTGGACGGAGGCGCGTTCCTCAAGCCGGGACGCGTCGTTACACCGGACGACCTCGCCCGCGCCGCCGATGCCGCTGGGGTGGCGGTCGCAGCCGGCGACATCGTGCTGATCTGCACCGGCTGGGGCCGCTTCTTCGCCACCGACAACGCGCGCTATGTGGAAGGGGAGCCCGGGATCGACGTGCCCGCCGCTCGCTGGCTGACGAAGCGCGATGTGGTGGCGGTCGGTTCCGACAATATGGCGGTTGAAGTGCTGCCAAATCCCGACCGCGGCATGGCGCTGCCGGTGCATCAGCACGTGCTCGCCGAGGCCGGGGTTCACCTGATCGAGAACCTCGCGCTGGAGGACCTGGCGCGCGACCAAATCACCAGCTTTTGCTTCATTCTGCTGGCAGCGAAATTCAAGGGCGCAACCGGCTGCCCGGTGCGTCCGATCGCACTTGTTTAACGAGACGCCGCAGGCGTTGCGATCAGCTTGGGCTCGTCAAGCCGGCACAGCGCTGCAAGTGGGAGCTACAGGACAAACGCGCTGTATCGCTCGACCGTGGCATGTATGTTCGCAATCGTGAGCCGGCGCAGCCGTTCGGCTTCGGCAGCGTCGGCGCGACGCAGCGCCGCCAGCACGGCCCGATGGTCGTGCAAGCCGTGCTGCGCGCGGTCTGAAGCCAGCAGCACGCGCCGGACATAGATGTCGGTCATGTCGTAGAGCCGCTGCAGAAGCTCCGACAACGGCTGGGAATCGGCGGCCTTAATCAACCTGCGACGAAGTTCTTCATAGTATGCGACGTAGGCGTGCAGATCCTTCCTTTCCACTATCGCCTCCATCGGCGCCCCGAACAGCTGCACAAGATCGTCCCAACTTGCCGCGGGCACGCTGCCGGCGGCGATGCGGGCACAGAGTCCCTCGTTGACCTCGCGCAATTCGAAGAGCCGCAGAACTTCGGGAAGGCTGCGTCGCCGAACGGCAACTCCACGATTTGGCTGGCGTTCGACGAAGCCGAGATGCACCAGCGCCTCGAGCGCCTCGCGTGCGGATAGCCGCGACACCCCAAAATCGACGGCGACATCCCATTCGCGTAGTCGCGCCCCGGGCGGGATGTCATGGCTGGCAATCCGCTCACGCAGCCGGCGAGCCACCTCGGCGACGCCCGTGCGATCCGCAGTGGCGGGCTCCGCCGTGAACGCCTGAGAGCGAATTGAATGGGAGCGGGCGGCCGGCACTGACCCTCCTTTGGATTGGCGCCAATATTGGCACCATAATACTCGACGATCGCGTTGACAACCATTCGGACCGAGGGCTAGCCTCTCGATTAATAGCGCTGTGCGCGACTTGAGGGAGGGCGCGATGAAGGACGGTTATCGGTTCGTCGATTGCGACATGCACATCATGGAGCCGCCCGACCTGTTCGACAAATACCTCGACCCCGCTTTCAAGCCGCGCATCAGCTCGTCGGTCAGGCGGCAGGACGGCGGCGCCACCGGCATGCGCGGGCGGCCGTTGTGGTATTTCGACGGCACGCCGACCAGTAACGACGGCAACACCTCGCAGTACAACCGCATCCGCGGCCCGCTGGTCTCGAAGCGCGCCAACACCAACGTGATGTTCGCCGTCGAGCGCGGCTACGATGCCGAGTCGCAGGTTATGGGAATGGAACAGGAAGGCATCGATATCGCGGTGCTGTTCCCAACTGCCGGCCTCTCGTTCCTGGCGCGCGACAACATGGACCCGCAATTCTCGGCCGCGATCTGCCGCGCCTACAACGATTGGATCCACGAGTTCTGCCAGCACAGCCCCGATCAGCTGAAAATGGCCGCGATGCTACCGATCCACGACGTCAATCTGGCGTGCCAGGAGCTGTATCGCTGCGTCACCGAATACGGGGCGGTCGGCGCCTTCGTACGGCCCAACTATGTCAACGGCCGCTACTGGCACTCGAACTATTGGGATCCGCTCTATGGTCTCCTGCAAGAGCTGAACGTACCGATGTGCTTCCACGAAGGCACCGGCTCGTACTACTCGACGATCGAGCCGCGCTTCGGCGAGAACCGTTTTATGCGCCATGTCGCGAGCCATTCGACCGAGATGCAGCTGGCGCTGATCGCGATGATGCTCGGCGGCGTCTTCGAGTTCTACCCACGTCTCAAAGTGGCGTTCCTTGAGGCGCAGAGCTGGTGGGTTCCGGGACTGCTCGGCCGCATCGAGTGGGATCTGCGGCAGCACAAGGATGCGGACGCGCCCTATCTCAAGCTGTCGCCGCTTGAATACTGGAAGCGCAATTGTTTCTCGGCGATCGAGAGCGGCGAAGCCGAGGTCGGCTCGGTCGTCGAGCTTCTGGGCGGTGCCGACAACATCTGCGTGTCGAGCGATTTCCCGCATTTCGACTCGAGCTTCCCGGAGGTCTCGACGCGGGTGATGAACAATCCGAGCATCACAAAGGACATTGCCGGCAAAATCCTGTCTGGAGGCGCCCGGCTCTATGGTTTTGGCGAGGCCGATTTCGCCAGGGCCGACGCGGCGATGCAGCGGCGCGGCAATGTCCGCGGGGTGGCCGCGCAAGCCGCGGCAAAATAGGCGCGACAAACCCAGATTGGGAGGACCGTGACATGGCACGTGAGGGCTTTTTGATCCTCGACAGCGACCTGCACATGATGGAGCCCGATGATCTGTGGGCGCGCTATCTCGAAGGGCCGCACGCGGCCAACCCGCCGACCTTCTTCGGTGGCCAGAGGCGGAAGCTCGCCGAAAACAACGAAGACAAGGGCAACGCCGACGCGATCATGGGCATGGAGGTGCAGGGCCTGGCTATCCCGGCGCACAACATGCAGCAGGGCGCGACCGCGTCAAGCCGCGAGCTGCGCCGCCGCAGCCGGGCCCGCCATCCGCATTTCCAGGTGGCGCGGGCGCGCGGATACGACGCCGTCTCGACATTGCAGGCGATGGATATCGAGGGCATCGATGTCGCGGTGATGTACGGCACGCGGGGCCGGCAGATCCTGTGCCACGACGACCTCAAGCCGGACTACGCGGCGGCGCTGGCGCGCGCCTACAACAACTGGGCCGCCGATTACTGCAAGGCAGACCCGCAGCGGCTCAAGTTCGCCGCCCAGATCGCGATGCATGACGTCGGCATGGCGGTCGAGGAGGCGAAGCGCTGCGTCAGGCAACTGGGGGCTGTCGCCGTCATCGGCACGCCCAATCCGGTCAACGGCCAGCACTTGCACGACGACGCCGTCGAGCCGCTGTGGGATGCCCTCGAGGAACTCGACGTGCCGATCGGTTTCCACCCGACCGGCAACACGTCGCTGAAGGACGATGCCGGGCGCCGGTATGTCGGGCACGCCAATTTCCACCCGATCGCGCACGCGATCCGCAATCCTGTAGAGCTGATGGGCGCCATCGCCAGCCTGACGACCGGTGGTGTCATGGAGCGTCATCCAAAGCTGCGCGCCGCCTTTCTCGAAGGCACCGCAGGCTGGCTGCCGTGGTGGCTCTGGCGGCTTGACGACCAATGGGAGAAGTTCGGGCCGGGCTGCGAAAAGCCGTTGTCGATGCTGCCGAGCGAATACTTCAAGCGGCAGTGCTACATCGCGCTCGACGTCGACGAGGAGCCGGCGATCCACGCAGTCAATGACATGGGCGCCGACTATTTCGTTGTATCAAGCGACTATCCGCACTCCGACGGCGCGTTCCCCGATGCGATGAAAGAGTTCTTCGGGATGGTGCTCAATTCCGAACAGCGGCGCAAAATCCTGTGGGACAACTGCGCCCGGCTCTATGGCATCGAACGGCCGGCCGGATCTCTGACCCAACCTGTGCCGCAGGTCTCCGCAGCGGAATAGGGGCAACAACGCAAGCGCCCGTCGCGCCGGCAACGACGGGCGCGAATTCTTTCGCAGCTGCAAATTCTGCAGGCGTGCAAAGAGTGACGAATGAAACGGGAATTACACCTGAACCTGTTCATCCACAGCCGCGGACACCACGAGGCGGCGTGGCGACACCCAGCCTCATCACCGCTGGCACTGACGGATATCGAATACTACCAGGATTTGGCGCAGCGCGCCGAAGCGGCGCTGTTCGATTCAATCTTTTTCGCGGACCAGCTGGCGCTCGGCGGCGATGTTGCACAGGCGCCGCGCACCTGGCTCGAGCCGATCACCGCATTGGCCGCAATCGCGGCTGTCACGAAACGGGTCGGCCTCATCGCCACAGCCTCGACCACCTATACCGAGCCGTTCAACCTTGCTCGCCAGTTCGCATCGGTCGATCACATCAGCAAGGGCCGAGCCGCCTGGAATATTGTGACGTCGTGGCTCGCCACCGCGGCGGAAAACTACGGCGGCACCGGCCAGGTGAGCCACGCTGACCGCTATGCCCGCGGCGAAGAATTCATGGAGGTGGTGAAGGACCTCTGGGATAGCTGGGCGGCCGATGCCGTGGTCGACGATCGCGCTGCCGGCCGCTATGCAAAGCCGGACCGCATCAGGGCGATCAAACGTAAGGGCGATTTCTATACCGTTGCGGGCCCCCTCAACATGCCGCGCTGCCCTCAGGGGCGGCCGGTGCTGGTCCAAGCCGGATCGTCCGATACCGGCCGCCGCTTCGCGGCGCGGCATGCCGATGCGGTGTTCACGGCCCATATGGCCAAATCCACGGCGCAGGACTTCTATGCCGATCTGAAAAAGCTGGCGGCCGCCGAGGGGCGCCGGCCTGAGTATGTGCTGATCCTGCCAGGCCTCAGCCCGGTAATTGCCGGTACCGAAACCGAAGCACAGCGGCTGGCGCGCGAGATCAACGAGCTGACGGACCCGGAGGTCGGGCGTAAGCGGCTCTCGGGCCGCTTTGGCGGGTACGATTTCTCACATTTGCCGCTCGACCGCCCGCTGTCGCCGGCGGATTTCCCCGATCCCGCCTCAGTCGAGGCGGCGCGCAGCCGCACCGAGGTCATCCTCAATCTGGTCAGGCGAGACAAGCCGACCTTGCGTCAGCTCCTCGGTTATCTGGCCGGCGCGCGAGGCCATTACGTCATTGCCGGGACCCCACAACAGATCGCGGACCTCATCGAGGACTGGGTCACGGACGGCGCCGCCGACGGGTTCAACGTCATGCCGCCGATATTGCCGGCGCAATTCGACGTGTTCGCCGCCGACGTCGTGCCGATCCTGCAGCGGCGCGGGCTGTTCCGCACCGAGTACCGAGGATCAATGCTGCGCGAGCATTATGGTCTGCCCTGGCCTGCGAGTGTGTTCGACGACCGAACTCGGCGAGTTGAACCGCTTGCGGCAGTGGCCGGTGTCTGAGCGGTGGGCGCGCTGCGCTCGCGAGCTTTTTGGCCTGTGGTTTAACCATGGAGGATGGACGATGGCGTACACGATCGAGCAATTTTCGGATGAGGCTCACCGCATCCTTACCGCCGATCCGGGGCCGGAAGGCCGCAAGAAGGTCTGCGAACTCGTCAGCCGGGCCTGCACCGATCCTGATTTCGTGGCCAGGCACCTGCCCGATAACGGACCCGAGCGGAAGATCCTTTACGAGGATCCGGAACTCGGTTTCTGCATTCTCGGCCATGTCTACCACGGGGCAAAAGAGAGCCAGCCGCATGACCACGGCCCAACCTGGGCGATTTACGGTCAGGCGGTCGGGGAAACGATCATGACCGATTGGGAGAAGCTGTTGCCGGCGAGCGAAACCCAAACCGGCAAGGTGAAGCGCGTCCGCGACTACGCGCTGAAGCCCGGCGCCGCGTATGTGTACAACGAAGGGGATTTACATTCGCCGCGGCGCGACGCCTCAACCAAGCTGATCCGCATCGAGGGCCGCAATGTCGAGAAGATCCGCCGCTTCCCGTACGAAGCGGTAGCCTAGCCACGCGACCGCATGCTGGGGTGCTTCGCGACCCGAAGCGCCCCAGCGAAAGCGGGTCGGCAATGAGGCACTCAGTGTAAGGCCTCAACCCCCTTGACCGGAACGCCGGTGGCACCTGGCCGCCTCATTGCCAGCAGACGCCGCGCTTCCTCCAGGCGATTGGCCTCGAGATAGGCTTTCAGCAACGTGAACTCGATCAGGTCGTGCTGGGCGCGGCTGCCGCCGATGCGTTCATTTTGCCTGGCGAGCGGCGCGAGCGCCTCAATCGCGCCGGCGAAGTCATCGCGCACGAACGCGACGAAGCCCGGCGCAAGCGACGGAAGGTAAGAGGTGGACGGGTAGCGGCCCGCACGCGTCATCTCTTCCATCTGCTGCGTCCGGCCCTTGAGCCCCGAGTCATCGCCCATCACGGCTTGCGCGAGAATGACATGTAGATCGGCGAGCCCGCTGCCCGGCCGCGGCAGCGCGCTGTTCACATAGTCGTAGAGGGCGCGCCAGCCAGCCTCGTCACGCGGGTGGCCGGCGAGTTCGGAGCGCCACAAAAACGCCGCCGCATCCGAGATTTTATTTTGCGGCCCGCCGCTGTGCCGGTCGAGCGCAATGCCGTTGCGATAGAGATGCGACGCGCTGTCCCAATCGCCGGCCTGGATCTCGCACAACGAGAAATGCCAGCTCAGATGGCCGTAGAAAAATCCGTCGCGCGGGTAGTCAGCCAGCCACGAGGACAAAAAGCTGCGGGCGTCGTCCAACGCGCCGCTCTCGTAGCAGACATGAGCGAAACCGTGCGCCGCATGCGCGTTTTTCGGGTTGGCCGCGACCGAGCGCTCGATCGTCGCCCGCGCTGGCGCGAGCCGCCCATCCTCGGACATCGCCATCGCATGATACGACAGGAACCAGTAGTCGTCGCCGTAATGCGGCGCCAGGCTGTCCATCAGTTCGGCGATCCGGTGCTTTTGCCCGATGCGTCCGGAGCCGCCGAGCAGGCCGTTGGGGTTTGCCGCGGTGGAGACGATCAGCGCGTCACGCGGCCAGGCCTTCAAGTGCGGGTATAAGACGGCAATCGCATCGTCGGTCCGGCTCGCGAACGCGAGGTCGAAGAACGCGATGTGGCTCGCCTCGCGCTCGGATAGGCCAGCCGTCCTGTCCTTGGCGGCCGCCAGAGCTTCCCGTGCGCCCGCGACGTTGCTCTGCCGCGCCAGCATCTGGGCCTTCGCGGCATAGGCCAGCGCAAAATCAGGGTCGGCAGCGATGGCCCGGTCGTACGCCTCCTCGGCGCCTGGGTAGAACGTCAACGCCAGATCGGCGGCCTCGACATAAGCGTCGCGCGCGTCGGCCGACGTGGTCGACAAACCAAGCCCGTAGCGATCTTGCAGCATTGACAATCCTTACCGCCGAAGTTGGCGAAACCGTTCTACCGATTATATGGCAGGACGCTCCGGCATGCGGATAGATTGTGCCGTCCCCGTCACCGCGCGTTCGCTTCGTGAGATGATCGGAAGGCGCCGGCGGCGATGAGGCTTGGGGTCACCGGGGGTTCGTCATGGCGGCTGCGGAACCAAACCAAGGCAAAGCGGCCTCGCCAAGCGAGCATTCGGACAGTCCATTCTCCCGCGTCATCCGCCAGCCGCTGATCCTCGGCCTCTTTCTGCCGGTACAGAGCGGCGGTTGGTCGGCATCGCTGCTGCCCCGAACCACGGATTGGACCTTCGAGTACAACGCAGCGTTGACACGGCGGGCGGAAGCGCTGGGCTTCGACCTGGTCTTCGGTCTCGCTCAATGGACAAGCAAAGGCGGCTACGGCGGCATCTCGAAATACCGCGAGGACTCGCTCGACCCGTTTATCGCCGTAACGGCGCTCAGCGCGATAACTGAACAAATTCTGCTGATTTCGACGATCCATGTGCTGTTCGGACCCTGGCATCCGCTGCACGTCGCCAAGTTCGGCGCGACGATCGATCACATCTCGGGCGGGCGCTGGGGCGTCAACATCGTGACCGGCTACTCGCCGCGTGAGGCACGCATGTTCGGCGGCCGCCATATCGAGCACGACCGCCGCTACGAGATGGCCGGCGAGTTTACCGACATGCTGTGCCGGCTCTGGGGCGCCACAGACGACCTCAGTATGCAAGGCAGGTTCTGGTCGGTGGAGAAGGCCTTCGTGACGCCGAAGCCGCGGTTCGGACGGCCGGTGCTAGTGAACGCGACAGGCTCGCCGGCCGGTATCGCGTACGCCGCCGAGCACTCCGACGTGGTTTTCATCACCAGCCCCGCCGGCCACGAGATTGATGCCGCGCTGGCCGCGTTGCCGACGCATAATGCCGTCATCAAGGAGGCCGGCGCCAAGAGCGGACGAGAGCTTCGCACGATCATCAACCCCATGATCGTGTGCCGCGAGACCGATCGCGAGGCGCAGCGCTACTACCGGGCCATCCTGGAAGCCGGCGACCGCGACGCCATCGACGGGTTCGTCGCACATCAACAGTCAGGCGACGCCGTCGCCTGGCACGCACACGGCGCCGGCCACCGGGCGCTCGGCGGCAATATTCAGATCATCGGCAGTCCCGAGCAGGTGGTCGACAAGCTGGTCGGACTGAAACGAGCCGGCTGCGACGGCGTCCAAATCGCCTTCTTCGACTTCGCGCCCGATCTCGAGTTTTTCGGCGAAGCCGTGTTGCCGCTGATGCGCCAGGCGGGTCTGCGGCTCGATTAGGCGCCGCCCCAGAGACACAACTCCGCCAAGTCGCCGCCTTGCTGCCCTCTACGGGCAGCAGGCACAATTCAGAATTGTCCAAAGCCATCGAAAGGCCGATCTTCGCCCGAAAATCGCGCCTCGACATTTCGAACGACCATGACGCGCTTATCGACGTTTCCGCCGCCAAACAGATGACCTTCGCCGGCACCTGCGAGGAGTTGCGCGAACGTCTTGCCGAGCTCGAAGGCCGGCGGCGCCACCGGCGTCATTTTCGGACCAGTGGTTACGATGTGGAGCGCGAGCTGAGGGCCTACGCTCAGGTTGCTGCACTGAAGTGACGGCGAGGAGCAACACGCTTCCCGCCGCCCTCTCGCACCAGGCGACGGCCGCAACGGGGCATCGGCCGGCAGTTCCTCCCGGTCGCGAGGATCTGTAGCGCGATCAGTTAGCACGGTCGCCGGCGCGCCAGATGGCGACGGCCACGCGCCGTGTGAGAAGGTGGGGCGTCATTGCGGCGTATCGCCGCGTTGATGCGTAAGAGCGCAATTGATAATCAGTTGCAATATATCTTCGTAACCTCATTCGTGAGCGATCGTGAGTGACACCGGGATAACCGAGCGGAAATTCTGCCGCGACGGGCTATGGCCAGGCTTGACGGCGGGGCTCGAGGGCTTCCTCGTGCGGCATCGCCGACAAGTCACCTATATCCATCTCGCGATGTTCGTGCTGTTCGCGGTGCTGATGGTAGGCCCTCTGCTGCTGCCGCCCCCGACCGCCCAGTCCGGGATCTTCGACAACCTGACCCGCTTCGCAAATTTTGCGGTCTGGGGATTGTGGTTTCCGCTGGTCTTTCTGTCGGTAGTGTTCGCCGGGCGCAGCTGGTGCGGCCTGTTGTGTCCGATGGGCGCGGCCTCCGAATGGGCCAACCGCGTCGGGCCGCGCTGGGCTATCCCGCGCTGGGTGCAATGGTCGGGAACGCCAATCGTAAGCTTCATTTTGGTGACGATCTGGGCGCAAACTGTCGGTGCCCGTGACCATGCGCTGGCCATGACGATCGTGTTCGGCAGCACGCTCTCGGCGGCGTTGCTGCTCGGGTTCTTCTTTGGCCGCGGCAAGCGGGCATGGTGCCGCCACATGTGCCCGATCGGGCTCTTGCTTGGCGTCTATTCGCGCATCGGCGCGCTCGATTTCCGGCCGAAACGGCCTGAGCCGGGCGGCGACCGCTGGACCGAGCGTACCGCCTGCCCGACGATGATCGACCTCGACCGCAAGACGGAGTCGCGCCACTGCATCGCCTGCTACCGCTGCGTCAGCCCAGCGGCGCGTGGTGGGCTCTATCTGCGGCTGCGCCGCCCAGGGGCTGAGCTGACGGCGATCCGTGACCATCATCCCGACCTAGCCGAGGTGATGTTTCTTTTCATGGGAACCGGCGCGGCGCTCGGCGGCTTCTTGTGGCTGGTCCTCGCTTCTTTTCAGAGCCTTAGGTTGACGCTGGGCAATTGGGCGATTGGCCATGGCTGGTACTGGGTCGGCAGCCCCGGTCCGGTGTGGCTGATGGCGGTCTATCCGGCGCAGCGCGAGGTGTTCCGGTGGCTCGATTTCCTGTTGATCAGCGGCTACATCCTGGCGTGGACAGTGGCGACGACAATTGTCATGGGCGGCGCCACCGCGGCGGCTTCCTGGCTGTCGGGTCGTCTCGGCGGCGACCGCAGCTTTGCCGAGCGCTTCATCGAGCTCGGCTACCAGTTCCTGCCGGTGGCGATGGTGTCGCTGCTGCTCGGCCTCGGCAGCGAACTGTTCGCGGTCGCGGCCGGCGGTCTTGGTCATCCGGCGATTGCCGGCGTCAAGGCGACGCTGTTCGCATTCGGCACTCTGTGGACCCTGCAGCTCGGCGAGCGGCTCCTGGCCCGACAGGGGGTGCCGGCCCGGTGGCGCTGGCTGGCGATGATCCCGGGGCTCCTGGGCACCGTAGCCGTCGGCGCGGCCTGGTATCCGGCAGTGTTTTTCACCTGATTGAATACAGGAGAGGAAGACATGGGCGTTGCAAGAGCGGCTGCAGTCTCGGCGGCGGCCGGGAGCCTTGCGATGCTGATCGACTTGGGGGCGGTGTGCGCCCACGAGAATCCAGCCGGCGATCCCCTCGATAGGGACGGCATGCAGATCATGGCAGTCTATCTGCAGCCGGTCGAGATGAATCCGGCGATGCCGGGCCAAGACCCGGCCAAATCCGACATCCACCTGGAGGCCGATATCCATGCCACCCAGGGCAACAAGCAGGGTTTCCCGAACGAGGCCTGGATGCCATATCTGCGGGTCTCCTACATGCTGAGCAAGAAGGGAACCGACTGGCGGAAATCGGGGCGACTGTCGCCGATGGTCGCGAACGACGGACCGCATTACGGCAGCAATATCGCGCTCGACGGCCCCGGCGCCTATCAGCTGGTGCTGCACATCGCACCGCCCGACGGCCACCTGTTCATGCACCATGTCGACAAGGAGACCGGCGTCGTCGACTGGTGGCAGCCCTTCGACTACCGTGGCAGCTTCAACTTTGTCGGTACTGGAAAGAAAGGCGGCTATTAAATTAAAGCAACTTACGGCGGTCTCCGCGTTGAAGGACCGAACCTGAGGGGGCGGAGTCCTGGATGAGGACTCATAGCGCCCGTTGACCGTCGGAATAGCGTCGGCTCAGTGCCGCCGAGCGGCCGTTCGCCAAAGCGCCGCTCGGCACAAGGTTGCGCCGGAAGCGGTTGTAGCTAAAACACCGCGTCCCCGAGGATGTGATCGCGCAGAACTAGGCTCGCCCGCATCAGGGAATCGGCTGCCCGTTCCAGGTGCCGTGTGACCGCGTCGACGAGGTAAAGCACGCGGCCGTCGATCGGCGACGCCATCAAGGCGATGGTCACGTTGCGCTGCTGCTGGTCGGTCCGGTGCTCCGTCGTCGTCACGCGATCGGCTGCTTCGAGGAAATTCGTGATCGGTTCCCGGTCGCCGCCGCGGCGCACCAGGGGCGCCGCCTCAAGCGTCTGCTGAAATGATCTGGCGCCATCGAGGACGAGGGCAGCGAGTTCGGCAAGCGGTCTCGGCAACGGCGCGTTGCTGCCTCCATCGATGCGAACCGCCGCGAGAAAGGCGGCTTCCTCCAGCGAATCGGCGGCATCGTCGGCGATCTCCACGATGCGGCAAAAAATCCCGGTGCCGGCAATGCGCCGCGAGGTCGCGCGCACTGTGCGCAGGATGTCGTCCGCCTCGGTTTCGAGCCGTTTGGCGGTTTCGGCGTTTCGCGCGAAGGTGTTCCCGCCGAACGCCTCTCCGTTATGCAAGGCCACTGACAGGCCTTGCGCGAGACGCGCCACGATCGCCGCGTGTTTGCTTCCGTCCATCAGCAGGCGCTCCTCGGCCGACCGGAAATGGCCGAACAATTCGGCCCGGATGCGATCGCGGATCAGCATTGGGGAGCGGCCGTCGCGCAGCCCGCTCGCCGCAGTTTCGAGGACGAAGCGCAGATAGTCGCCGGCTTCCGCGAGACCGATCATCTCGTGCAGCATTTCGCCGTAGCGCAGCGGCGTGCGCACCGCCTGTTCGAGAGCGTCATAGATCAGCCGTTCCCCGCCGAGCTGCAGAAACGCGCGGTGGCCGATGTCTTGTTCGCAGGCCCAGCCCAGCAATTCGACCGCGACTGAATTCGGTACAAGCAGGCCGAGGCGCTTGCGGGCGCGGTTCCAGTCGATCAGGAACACGAGGCGCGACCCGAGCCTTTCGAGGAACGCCGCTAGGGCGCCTTCATCGTCTGCAGTCAGCGTGCCGGCGACGAGGTAGAACAGATCGTCCTCGGCGAGGCCGGCCGCCTGCTGAGAGCGCGTCTCCTCCCATGTCATACCCGTGACCGCCAGCACCTGCTGGAAGAATTTGAGCCGCTGCGGGTGCACGTCACTGTAGGTCAGGCTGGCGTGCAGCCCGCTAATCCGCACCACCAGAACATGCGCATCGGTTTCGCCGATGTCGTTCTGGATCGACAGCGTGCCGCCGTGACGCGCGGCGGTCGCAGCGAGACCCGGATGATCGAACTTGAGGGGCTCGGTGCGATGCACGCCGCGCATGAAGGTGGCGATCAGAGGCCGGTCGGCGGCGGTCAGGCCATAGACTTTAGCGCCATCGATGTCCTCCTCGGCGATCCCGGCCTGCAGCCGGTTCAGCACCTTGTGCAGATCCATGACGAGGAGATGGACTCCGTCCCCGCCGGCCGGACGGCCCGATGTCAGGGCGGCGATCGCATCGCCGCCGATGATGTCGCCGTCGATCTGCGGGATCGCGTCGAGCAGATGCTGCTTGCGCTCGACGAACGCCCGGTGGGATGCGGCTTCTTCCGGGATCAGGGCCAATGGCGCCAGCATTGCATCCAGCGCCTCGCCAAGCAGCGCGACCAGATGCGCGGCCTCGGGGACGTGGTAGACGCCGGGGCCCAGCGACTCGCTACGAGCGATGACGCGGTCGAGCCGCGCTTCGTCGAGACCGCAGGCCTCACGTTCGGTCCGCAGCGTCGCGGCGGCGGCGCTCGGGTTATCGGCATTGGCGGCGGCGAGCTGCAGCACGCCGAGAATGTATTTGGCCTGCTCGTTGGCGATGATCGCGGCGTTGAGCAGTGCCGGCAGCAGAAGCGTCCTTTCGCCGAGCAGATCGATGATGCGCGTCTTGGCCATCCCGCACTCCCGCGCGCCTGCGCCCGCCACCTTCCTAGTCGGTAAATCGCTCGCTCGGTTTGATCTGCGTCAGAAGGCGAATTGCATCCGCGTCGCCAGGGCGTCGAAGCTGGCCCCGACCTTCGTACCGAGCTTGGTGGCGGCGACGCCGCCACCGGCGGCAAGCGAAAAGCGCTTGTCGATGTCGCCGTGCAGGGAATCGAACAGGAAACGGATGTTGGCGTTGGGGTACCAGTTCATGCCGATCACGTAGGCCCTGGGTGTCGCCGCCGACGGCGCTGCTGAGCGGACCGGGCGCGGTAAACGGGTGAAATTTGCTGTTGAAGTCAATCGTGCTCTAGCGGAAGCCGAGTTCTCGGGCACCGGTGCCGTAATTGCTGAACCACGGTTCGAACGGGCGGTCGGGGACGCCGTCGCCATAGACACGGGTCGTTGGGTTCTACTTGCGATGCTCGCCGGAGATCCGTCCAGCTGCCCATTGCGGGGGAAGGCGCCTGAACCAGGATTCTCCTTGACCCTTGGGACCGCGAATCCCTGCGGCCTGGTGCTGGCGGATCAAGCGCCGCGATGCGCTCCCCGTGCCGGGTCGCCGGCCTCGATCCCGCAACAGCCGGGCTGCGACTTTCTTCCCCTGCGCTGCGCGCATTCCTCGCGGAAACAAGAAACTCGCGCCCGGCCGTCCTCCGCTGCGCTGCGGGCCTATGGCTGCGGGCCGGCCGTCGGGGCGCTGTCGACCGCCATCAGGCCGCGATGGGCGCGGTCCTGAGACAGCATCAAGGAGGTCACCATGGCTCAGATCGGCATTTTCACCCGCGGCGACGACGGCATCCTCAGCGGCACCATCCGCACGCTCTCGCTCAACGTCAAAGCGCGGTTCGTCCCCGCCGAGGTGTCATCGAACGAGAAGGCCCCGGCCCTGCGGGTGCTCGCCGGCACGGTCGAGATCGGCGCCGCCTGGAAGCGCACGTCCAAGGACAACACCGTCTATCACTCGGTGAAGCTCGACGACCCGTCCTTCCCGGCTCCTATCTTCGCCAACCTCGTCGAAGTCGAGAGCGGTTACGCGCTCGTCTGGTCGCGCTGATCCGCCGGCCGCGGCGTCGCGCTTCGGCGCGGCGCCGCCACTTCTCACCCCGGAATTATGCGGAGCACTCGCTGGCTGTCCGCCGCGCAAGCCCTCGGCTCAGTCCCTGCCGCTCCGCAATAACGCTCAACTCCGCATAATAACCCCGAATTCGGCCCGAACTGGCTGCGCTGCCGCCTCGTCAAGCTCGAACACCCGGCAGAGGACGCCGCCACCCACATCGTGTTGTGGGAGCCGCACGACCGCTGACGGCGCTGCCCCGCCGCGGATCGCTGCGGCGGGGCTTCCCACTTACTTCGCTCGACTTCTACCGCAACCAAGGCCGCTGCGCCGTCGGCATCGGATTGCGACCCGGCGCCGCGTGCTCGCGGCGGGCGGTACCCTCATCGAACGCACCGAACTTGGCCGGGGCGTTCGGTTGTCGTGGGGTTCGTCTCTTCGGGTCTCCGATCGTGCCATGCGCGGCCGGGCCGGCCCAAGGAGGCGCGGCCCCCCCAATTTTGCCGAGCGCAAGGAGCGCGCTGACGCGCGCCGGTTATCGATCCCGCTCGGCAAAATCGGCTCCCCCGCGCCCCGCTCCGCGGCGCCTGCGGCGTCCCTGACCCGGCCCGACCCGGCATGGAGCGCCGTCTCCGTCTTTGAAACAGATGGAGGGGACGATGATCGCGCTGTACGACCACATCCAGGAGCTGCGGGCTGAGCTGCGCGGTTGCCACTTCACGCGCCGCGAGCGCAAGCGTGTCGAGGCGGAACTGGCGAGGGCGATCGCCGCGCAGGCCGAGCTCGATCGCGCTTTCGATCGCGCTCTCGAAGTCCGCGACGAGGAAAGGAGATGAGAGATGTCCAATGTGCTCAATGCCCGCCGGGTCGGCCGCCGGCCGACGGCCGACCGCGTCTATATCGGCCGCCCGACAAAATGGGGGCAACCCGTTTGTGATCGGCCGTAAGCCTGCCCCGCGAAGGCGGGGGATGCGCGACGAGGTCGTCGCCAAGTACCGCGCCTCGATCGCGCAGCAGCCGGCGCTGCTCGCAGCGCTCGACGAATCGCGCGGCAAGCACCTTG
>JBLMXS010000260.1:0-2832 GCA_050257895.1 Thiohalocapsa sp. | reverse complement strand
ATCGACCAGACGAATGGCGGCCGGCCGCGGGAAGCTGTTGCGAGATTCACCGCGACATGCCGGCCGCACCCCGCAGCAAGGCCCTCGAACAGGCCATGCAGAAGCTTGGCGCAGGCGGGATGATAGTCATCGACGTCAGCCATGAGCGTCCAGCTTGGCTGGTGAATTTCGAAGCTCCCAGCAGATTGGTCGCCCTCCGCGACATCGTCCTGTGCGGCCAAGAGCGCGGCCAGGAATGCAACGAACTGACGCGGGCCGCCGCGTTCGGCCGCGAGCGCGGTTGCGACTTCGTCGAAATACTGCATGCCGATCAGCTTGCCGGTGAGCTGGAGCAGGTGACCGGCATCTTCTGGCCCGAACAGCTGCACGATGACCGGCGCCGCGGTTCGCACATACTCCATGGCGTAGTTGCGGTAGGCCCTTTCCAGCCGCGGCCTCGGCCAGCTCGCGACCGGCAAGGCCGGCGCCTTCGCGGGATCGAACGGCGGCGCCTCCAGATGGCGGGCGAATTTGAGGCGCTGGTCGACCTCAAGGGGATGATCGGCTTCGTAATAGTAGCCTTCGAGCCCGTCCTGGCCGTCGACGCTCTGCTTGGTGCAGACAAAGCCCAGCTTCAAATTGCCGAGGGCCACGCCGTTGTTCGCGTGCCAGCCACGCAGCATCGCGCGCGAGACCTCGCCAGGCACGCCGCAGATCGCAGTCCCCTTCCAGATCCAGCGCGGCGGCGGATAACGGATCCAGGCCTTGCGGTCGTTCTCATACATGTATTCGACATGCACGCCGCCGATCCAATTGGAGAGGTAATGATATTGTGCGGCGGCGACCGCCGGGGGCAGATGTTTGAGCCCAAGTTTTTCGAGCCCCGGCACGAAGCGCTCCAGCTGCTGGCGGCGGAACACGCGAAAAACGAACTCCGCGGCCTCCGCGGTACTGCGCCTGGTCACGACTGAGAGGATGAGGCCGGTGAAGCAGGCGTGATAGAGCTCGGCGACGGCCCGCCATTTCGACCAGAGGACTGCTTGCGCGCTGTCTTCCGCCGCCATCCCGCCTACACCCGGAAGTGCTTGCTCAGCTTCAGCCCCTGGGCCTGGTAGTTCGAGCCGATCCGCTGGCCATAAACCGCGTCCGGTCGCGCCAGCATTTTTTCGTAGACCAGGCGACCGACGATCTGGCCGTGCTCGAGAATGAACGGGACCTCCCGCGAACGCACCTCCAGCACCGCGCGCGCCCCCTGCCCGCCCGCGCCGGCATAGCCGAATCCGGGATCGAAAAAGCCGGCATAATGCACGCGGAATTCACCGACCAGCGGATCGAACGGCACCATCTCCGCGGCGTAATCGGGGGGCACCTGCACGGCTTCCTTGGACGCGAGAATGTAGAATTCGCCGGGATCGAGGATCAGGCTGCGGTCGGAGCGCGCGGAGATCGGCTCCCAGAACTCCTCGACCGCATAGCCGCCACGGCGGTCGACATCGACCACGCCGGTGTGGCGCTTGGCGCGATAGCCGACGAAGCCGCTTGAATTCTCCCCCGAGAGATCGACCGAGAGCGCCACCCCGCCGGACAGATCAACCTCATCGGCATCGACCAGCCGCTCCTTCGCATGCAGCGCGTCGAGCTCGTCGGCCTCCAGAATCGCATCGCCGGTGCGGAAGCGCACCTGCGACAGCCGTGACCCCTCGCGGAGCAGCACTGGAAAGGTCTTCGGGCTGATCTCGGCATAGAGCGGACCGTGATAGCCGGCGCCGATCATGTCGAAGCGTCGCGTGCCGTCGGCGATCACGCGGGTGAACACGTCGAGCCGGCCGGTCGAACTTTTCGGATTGGCGGCGGCGACGATTTCCGGCGGCAGCGCCAGGCTTTCGATCAGCGGCACGATGTAGACGCAATTGGTCTCCAGCACCGCGCCGTCGGCGAGGCTGATCTCATGCAGCTTCAGTTCGTCGATCCGCTCGGCAACCGTTGCGCCCGGACCGGGCAGGAAGCTCGCGCGCACCCGATAGGCGACATCGCCCAGGCGCAGGTCGAGGCTCGCCGGCTGGATTTGGCTCTCGACGAAGGGATAGGCCGGCAGGATCAGGCCGGAATCCGCCATCGCCGCGATCATGCGGTCGGGCAGGATGCCGTCGGCGTCTTTCGCAAGCGTGAACGACAAGTACTGATCCCTTGCGGTGGTCGCCCCCATAGAGCCTCAAAAACAGGGCATTTATCGGTTAGCCGAACCCCGCCTTGACGGAAAGGCCGGCTGCGAATATGAGCATGACTTATCCCGTGGTGATTTGGGCCGGCCGGCTTGCAGCCACGTTAAATAAGTCGCTAAACAGGCCGCGGACAATTGTGATCCCGGCCTTGAGGAGTTCTCCCAGGCCGGTTTTTTGTGGCCATTTCGAGGTGGCCACGCTGGAGGTCACATGTCCAAATCTACCGCCCCCTCTCCCACCGCCCGCTTTCGCCCCGAAACCCGCCTGGTGCATTCGGGCACCATCCGCTCCGAATTCGGCGAGACGTCGGAAGGCCTGTTCCTGACCCAAGGCTATATCTACGACACCGCGGAACAGTGCGAGGCGCGCTTCAAGGGCGAGGACCCCGGCTACATCTATTCCCGCTATTCGAACCCGACCATTGCCATGTTCGAGCGCCGGATGATCGAGCTGGAGGGCGCCGAGGCGGGCCGCGCCGCCGCCACCGGCATGGCGGCGGTCACGACAGCCATTCTCGCGCCGCTCAAGGCCGGCGACCATGTGGTGGCGTCCAAGCAGATGTTCGGCTCCTGCCGCTATGTGGTCGAGGACCTCTTGCCGCGCTACGGCATCCAGTCGACGCTGGTCGACG
>JBLMXS010000259.1:0-5178 GCA_050257895.1 Thiohalocapsa sp. | reverse complement strand
GGCGGTCATAGCGCCTCCCGCAGCCGGACCAGCGGCTCCACTTCGGCCGGCGGCTTGCGCGTGATGCGCCGCTCTTCATGAGGCCCGCACACCACGCGGTAGTCGCACCATGCACATTGGTCCTTCGCCGGATAGGCCGGGAGGAAGCCGCGCTCCACCGCATCGCCGACCGTTTGGGCGACCTGCGCGGCGGCCGCGCGCGCCTCGTCATCGAGCGCCACTTCAAGCTCGGTGAAGCCCCCGCGCGCGGTACAAAAATACAGCCTTCCCGAAGAAATAGCGGCCTGGCCGGCAAACAGCTTCTCGGCTGCCAGCGCATAGAGCAGCGGCTGCAGCGCCGTGCCGCCGCCGATGATCTGGCCGGCGCTCCCATCGGCCTTTCCGGTCTTGTGGTCGGTGACCCGCATCAGCCCGGAGCGATGCGCCTCGACCAGGTCGATCGAGCCGCGCAGCCGGATGCCGCAGTCGAGAGCGACCGGATCAGGCGCCGATCGCGGGTCGGCCTGACGCTCGGAACCGCGCGTTTCGAGACCAAAGGACAGCTCAAAATGCTGCGGCACGAAACCGGACTGATCGAGGCTTGCACGGCGCAGCCATTCCCGCAGATCGGCGCCGATCGCGGCGATGCCGTCGAGCCACACACGTTCGATGGCCGGCGCGAGCTCGTCGTGATAGCGCCCGGCCACTTCCGCGATCACCTCCTCGAGCTCGTGCAGGACGCGGTCCAGCCGGTCGGGACGGACCGGCAGGAGGTGCTCGCGCCGCAGCCGGGCAAAGAGCTCGAACTGGATGTCGTGGATCAGCGACCCGCGCTGCAGCGGATCCAGCTCGTCAATCGGCTCGGGCTCGAGCCGCGGCTCCAGCCGGTGCACGGCATAGAGGAAAAACCGGTACGGGCAGCGCGCGTAGGTCTGCAGCGCGGTCGGGGAGTAGCTGCGGGCGGCGAGCGCATGATGCCCGATTGCGGCGAGCCCGGCGGCGGAGGGATGCACAAGCCCGTCGGATGGCGTCCAGTTCCCACGCCAGCGCTGGTAGCGTGCGCGCAAGGCGCGCGCCAGGTGCGG
Source organism: Thiohalocapsa sp. (assembly GCA_050257895.1). GTDB lineage: Bacteria > Pseudomonadota > Alphaproteobacteria > ATCC43930 > CGMCC-115725 > DATARH01. Next base: position 4,114 of record JBLMXS010000259.1, on the reverse strand, counting down.
GTTGGCGTTGATCAGGTAGCGTGCGGCGCCGGCTTCCGGCCGCCCAGCGACCGCGAGCCGCTCGAGGATTGCGAGATCATGCTCGGCGCTGTCGATCGCGTGTGCGGGATCAGGCGGTCCCGGCCAGCCGAGGCGGGCGGTGGTGGCGGTCTCGGCCCGGCGTGCCAGCTCCGTAAAATCGGGCAGCCGCCCCTCGCTCGCTCGCAGCGCTTCGAGCGCGTAGAACGACGGAACCCGCGGCCGCGGCTGATCCTGCAGGTCGAGACGCGGGTAGGACAAGCAGATCCGGTTCTCGGCGGCGCCCGCAGCCAGCGCGAGCGCCAGGCGCTCGTTGTCGAGCCGGGCAGGATTGGTTGCGAGGCCCGCGTCGATCTGCCGGCGCACCGCGTCAAGCAGGATTGGTTCCTCTGTGATCTTGCGCGGGAACATGCGCTCGGCGAGGCCCGGCACGAAAACCGTGTCGAAGCTGAGGCCGCGGGCCGCCTCGACCGGGGCGACGAAGACTTTGCCGTAGCGTTGCGGCGGGGGAGGCACGGCGCGTTCGAGCAGCAGCGGCCCCAGCACGTCCGTGACCTCACTCAGGGAAACCGGCCCGACCGGCGCGATCGGCGCCAGCTCAGAAAGCACCGCAAGCACCCGGTCGGGATGCCGCAGCGCGCGGGTGGCGAGGTCGCCCAGGCGATCGAGCCAGTCGCCCCAGCTCGCGGATGCCGGCCACCCATCGAGCATGTCGATCAGCGGCAGGGCGTAAGCGCTGAACGCTGCGAGGTCCTCGAGCGTGCGTGCAACGGCTGCCGCCTGGGCCTCCTCCTCATCCGACAATTCGGCGAGACGGGCGCGCAGTTCATGGGCGAGGCCATCGAGCCGCCGCCGCCATCGCTCACGCGAGCCGATGACCGCGGCGTCCACCAGCAGTTGCTCCCACCGCCGCGGCGCCCGCAGCTGTCCTCCGCGCACCGGCGCTTCCATCCCGCTCCCGGCTTCATCTTCCAGCGGTTCCGGTGTTACCGGTTCGGGCCCTTCCGCTTCCTGCGGTGCAGCCTCGGTCTCGGGTGCGACCCACTGATCGCCGCGCGCTGCCGCCTGTGGCGGTGCACCGTCGGCAGCGGCAACTGGAACCTGACTCAGCGAGAGGTATTCGGCGAAGCGCCGGGCCGAGAGGCCTTCAAGCGCGCAGCGGAGCAGGGCGATGAAGGCGCGGCCGGCTGGATCGGGGCGGCGGGCGCCGCGGGCGCAGTGAACCGGTACGCGTGCACGTGTGAACGCTTCTTCCAGATTGGCCCGGTACTGCTCGGGGGAGCGCAGAAGCACGGCGATGCGGTCGAACGGAATGCCTTCGCGGGCGCGTGCCAGAACCCGCCGGGCAATCTCGACGCATTCGCGTCCTTCCCCGGGCGCGGAAAAGATGTCGATGCCGGCAGCCGGCTCTGTGCTCTGCACGACAACCTCTTCCCTGAACAGGTTGCGCTGGAGCCGGCGCAGGGCGGTATCCGCAGAAGATGGTCGGTCAAGATTTTGGACCGGCCAGCGCAGCTGGTCTCGCAAGCGGGTGAGCGTCGGTTCATCGGCCGAAGGGATGGTCGCTAGCAAATCGGGAGCGCCATCGGCCAGCGCACCGACAAAGGCGAGCTCCGCCTCGCTCCTGACGGGTACGTCCAGCATCAGCACCGGCAGGCCCGAGAGCCGGTGCGACGATGCGTTATCGGCCGCAAGCGCCAGCACGCCGGACCAGTCGGTCAGGCCCATTTCCGAAAGCTCGGTCTCATAGGCGGCGAGCAGCGGCGCGACGTCAGGAGCAACGGCAGCGACCTGTTCGGGCGACAGCCGTGCCAGGCGCAGCTCGGCGATAACGCCGGCGATCGCGCGCGGCAGGCCGGGTGTATCGCCGACCGCGCCAAATCGTCCGAGACCGTCCTCGGATTTGAGGCGGTGAACCAGCCGCGCCACCGCCGCCTCGCTTCCGAGCTGGCTCATTGAGGCAAGGCCGCGCCCGGTCAAAACCGGGAGCGCCATCGTCGCCGCGAGTTGCGCCAGAGTCAGCCGATGCCAGCCGAACCCCGCGCCCTTTTCGCGGGCCAGATCGCGCGCGATCTGGCTGGCCGCTTCGAGGTTGGCGGCGAGGATGAGCACTTCCTCAGCACGCGGCCTTGCCTCCAGCCAAGCGCGAGCGCGCTCGAAACGCGAGCGAGCCTCTACAGATATGACGATGTTCGCGGCCATCGGATTATTCTATCATGTACCGGTTACGCACCGGCCTGGCCGCGGCCACTTGCCGGCCGGAACCGATACGAACGGGCCCCCGTACACAGGTCGGCGCCGAAGCTGCCGCAGCGCAGGCGGAGGCCAGAACGGTGCTGTTGACCCGACGAGCGACTATTTTGGTTTCATGGAACGTGTCCTGAGCTCGCAACCTCGCTTCTTGGATCGCAGGCGTCACCTCCGTGGATGAAAACACCCAGACCGCGACGGCAAACGATGCGGGCGCAAAGCAGCCGACGAACCCGCCCTTTATCCGGTCCGGCCATCTGAGCGCAGCAGGATTCTCCGACCACCAAATTTATTGGGAGGAATACGGGACGCTCACAGGCGAGCCGGTGATGGTCATGCATGGCGGACCGGGGGCCGGCAGCCACATCTCCTTCACCCGGTTCTTCGATCCGGGGCGGTACCGCATCATCCTCTTCGACCAGCGCGGGTGCGGCAAGAGCACGCCCAGCGCGAGCGACGATCCCGCGGCGGCGCTGACCGACAATACGACCCGGCACCTGATCGATGACATCTCGGCGCTACGCCAGGAGCTGGACATCGGCGGTAAGATGCATGTTTTCGGCGGCAGTTGGGGCAGCACGCTCGCCCTAGCCTACGCCATCGCGCATCCGGCGACGGTGCAGACCCTGATCCTGCGCGGCGTGTTTTTATGCCGCCGCGTGGATGCCGATTATTTCTTGCAGGGCAACGCCGCCCAATTCGCGGCAGACCCGCTCGCCATGCCGGCGCCGGGGGCCTATCTGGATTTTCCCACGGCATGGCGGCGCTTCGTGGATGCCATTCCGGCGGAAGATCGCGGTGACGTCCTTAAGGGGCTGAGCAACGTCCTATGCGCGGTACCGCGGACCGACGCGGAACGGGAGCGCCAGGCAGAAGCCGCTTCGGCTTGTGTGGCCTGGGAAGGCAGCGCTAGCCGGCTTCGCCGCGATGAGAACAGTCATAGCCCGCCCAATAAAAAATACGCCCTGACCGCTGCCCGCATCCTGGTCCACTACATGATCAATGGCGGCTTCCTCGGCGGCGAGGGCCAGGCCAACCGCGACAACAATTACATTCTCGATCATGCCGGGCGGCTACGGGATATCCCAGTTTATGTCGTGCATGGGCGGTACGACCGGGTATGCCATCTCTATCAGGCGGAAGCCCTGGTGCAGGCCTTACGCGCCGCCGGTAACGATGCCATCAGCTATTTCATCACGACGGCGGGGCACAGCAGCTTCGAGCCCGAGACGGACACCAGGCTGCGCACGATCATGAACGATCTGCGTCGGATGACCGCGGCCGACTTTGAACCGGGGTTCGCGATCTAAGCGCAGCAGTCAGCGGAAGAGCAGGGGAGTTCTGCCCCGCTTGCTACCGTGCCGATATCCCGGGCACTCGCCGCAACGTGATCCAGGACCGTCTCGATTCGGCCCGGCGCGGCATAGTAAGACGCCAGGGTGACCGTCTTGCCGCCCTCGCAGACGGCGAGCCAGCCGGTGAGTTCCTCACCACTTCCACCATGGCGCTGCGGCGACAGCTGCAGGATCGTGGCGGCGTTGATGAAGCTGCCCGAGGCGGTGCGCACATAGAGCATGATGCGTCCCCTTTGGCTTGGCTCGGCGCTCGCGACGGCGAGGCGTCATCCGCTAACGCGGATATAGGCGGTTGCATTCCGGCTATCATGGCGCTCGGAGGGACAGATTTCCTGTACCATGCCCGGCGGTCGATTCACCCAGTGGGCGGGTTGAATTCGTATGAGCCGGGCGTCCCTCGCTTTCGGATCGGCACCGCTGACGGCGGCGGGCGACAGACGGGAAGAAGTGAGCGGAACGTCAAACCGCCTTCGCCGCGAGCCCGGCCGCGT
>JBLMXS010000258.1:0-6097 GCA_050257895.1 Thiohalocapsa sp. | reverse complement strand
GGACCACGCGAGCGCGGCGCCCAGGCCGATGAGAAATTTTCGGCGTGCGCTCATTCGATCACCTCGTCAGCGCCGGGGTCCCAGCACCATGGAAAGTTCTACATCTAAAGTAGGGCTAAAGGTCAGCGCAGAATTCGAGCGGCGCTTTTGGCAGGGACCGCTCTCCACCCGACTGGGCCGGTCGCGACTGCCGACGCGAACGGCAGGTTCGGGGCATGGGCCGCAAGCACGACTACCGGCTGAGGTCCACTGAGGAGGTCGTGAGCGGGGTCAGTGGTGCTGCACCGGCTCGACAAGCGCATCAGCCATTGCATTTCCGCTCCTGCCCCGCCCGGCGGGGGCATGGTAGGTTGCGTGATCTGGGGCGACGGAGTAGGGGAATGAACGCAGCCAAGCGGCAAATGCATCTCGGCGTATTCGTCCTCGGCACCGGCAATCATTCTGCCGGATGGCGCTACGAGGGGGCGGCGACGAGCAGCTGCGAGTTGCCGGTGATCCAGGAGATCGCGCGGATCGCCGAGCGCGGCAGGTTCGACCTGTTGTTCGTGTCGGACGGGCTGGTCATGGACCCGGGCGACCATCCCTCGTTCCTCAACCGCTTCGAGCCGACGACGCTGATCTCGGCGCTTGCCGGCTGCACTAGCCATATCGGGCTCGGCGCCACCGTCTCGACCAGCTTTTCCGAGCCCTACAACGTCGCCCGCATCTTTTCTTCGATCGACCACATTTCGGGCGGCCGCGCCGCCTGGAACGTCGTTACCAGCTCGCAGGCGAAGGCGGCGCTCAATTTCGGCCGCGACCAGCACCTGGAGCACGAAGCGCGCTATGAGCGGGCGCAGGAATTCGTCGATGTCGTCACTGGGCTGTGGGATTGCTGGGAGGACGGCGCGATCGTCGCCGACCGCGACAGCGGCCAATACATTGACCCCGCCAAGGTGCGGCCGCTCGACCACAAGGGCCGCTTCTTCCAGGTCAAGGGCCCTCTCAACATGATGCGCTGCCCGCAGGGGCACCCGGTCATCATCCAGGCCGGCGGCTCGCCGTCGGGCCTCGAACTGGCGGCGCGCACCGCCGACGTCGTGTTCTCGGTCGTGCAGGAATTGGAGCCCGCCAAGAAGGCCTACGCCGACCTCAAGGGGCGCATGGCGAAATACGGGCGCGCGACCGAGCAGCTCGCGGTATTGCCGGGGGTGATGCCGATCGTCGGCCATACCGTGGCCGAGGCTAAGGCCAAGCTCGACAAATTGCAGAGCTTTCTGACGCCGAGCAATGCGCTGGTGCTGGTGTCGGGCAGGATCGGCTATGACGTCACCGGCTGCGACCTCGACGCGCCGGTTCCGGCGCCACCGCCGAGCGAGGGCGGCCAGACCTTTCATCGGGTGCTGTTCGAGGCGGCGCGCCAGCAGAACATGACATTGCGCGACCTCTACAATCTGACCGCCGCGGCGCGCGGCCACTGGGTGATCTGCGGCACCCCGGCAGAAATCGCCGACACGCTCGAAGAATGGTTCGTTGCGGGCGCCGCCGACGGCTACAATATCCTGCCGCCGTATTTTCCCGGCGGCTTCGCCGACTTCGTCGATCTCGTCGTGCCCGAGCTGCAGCGCCGCGGCCTGTTCCGCCATGACTACGAGGGGCGGACGCTGCGCGAGCATTTCGGGCTCCCGCGCGTCAGCGCGCCAGCGCGCTCGCGAGAGGCGGTCGGTACCGAGTAAAGAGGCCAGGTCCCCGCGCAGGCACGGACCCGTGGCTCAGCCGCGACGCCATGGGCGCATCGGTCTGTGCCTGCGCAGGGACATAAACCGGGTTTGTAAGGGGTGCCGATGCCCGATGCGGTGAAATTGCTGATGCTGGTCGGGGCGGCGACCCCGCCGGGGCGGCTGGCGGCGGCGGTCGCGTTTGCGGCGGCGGCGGCGAACGCGGATGCGGCGGTCGATATTCTCAGCCTCGCCGAGGTGGCGGTCGACATATGCGACGGCCGCGCGCTCGACCAATATCGCGAAGCGACGTGCGAGGCGGTGGCGCGCATCGCCGCGGCGCAGGCGGTGCTGATCGCGGCACCGGTCTATCGCGCCAGCTTCCCGGGCGTCCTCAAAAACCTGCTCGACATCGCGCCGGTCGAGGCCTTGCAGAACAAGCCGGTCGGCATCGTCGCGATGGGCGGCTCGCCGCACCATTACCTCGCTGTCGACACGCAATTGCGCGCGGTTTTGGCGTGGTTCGGCGCGCTGGTGGCGCCGACCGCGGTCTATCTGACCGGCGGCGACTTCAAGGACGGCCAGCTGGCCTCGGAAAGCGCCAGAAACGATCTCGCGGCGCTGACCCTGACGCTCGTTACGCTAGTAAAGCTCGACCCAGCGACACTGGGGCCGAAGCCGCTGGCGGCAAGATTCACCTGACGTCGACCCCTACGCACCGCAGACTCCCCCTCACCCCGGCCCTCTCCCCGCAAGCGGGGAGAGGGAGTAGATCCCACGGGCGGCGAAATTTCGTCCCCTCTCCCCGCTTGGGGGGAGAGGGACAGGGTGTGGGACGCCGGCCGCGAGGCAGCTACACCTCGGAAATCTTTTCCCAGACGATCTGGCGGTGCTGCATGCCATCGGGGGTCGGGCGCGGCGGCGGTTTGAGGATCATGCGGTCGCCGCCGAAGCTGACCTCGCGGACCTGCTCGCCGCCGATGCGGGCGGGGTCGGAGGCGGCGTCGACACGGGTGACGAGCCGCGTGCCGTCGAAGGTGTAATTGCCGCAATAGGACGAGTACTCCCGCCTCGCGTCGGCTGGCAAATCGCGGCGGCCGTCGCAGGTTACCGCCATCATCCGCCCCTCGGCGGTGAAACAGACGCGGCCCATCCCGTTTCCGCCATAGGGCGCTGGCAGCTCCTTGCCCTGCGCGTCCGTGGCGGTCGCCGCTACCAGGCGCCAGGTGCCGATGATCGAGGGCATCGCGAGGGACCTCGTTGCTGTGAATCGTTGCGCGGAGCGTCGCATGCGCCGCGGTGCGGCGGCAATGGCGGGATTGCCGGACGGCATGGCGCAGGCGGCGAATTTTCTTGCCCGCCGGGCCGCGATCGCAAGGCAATATGGCGGGGAGCCTGCGGCAGGAGGGAAGCCATGCGGATCGGCCTGTTCTACCAGATCCAGGTGCCGAAGCCATGGACGGCGTCGAGCGAAGCGTCGCGGATCTACGAGGCGCTGGAGCAGATCCCCTTCGCCGAGCAGCAGGGCTTCGAGAGCGTGTGGTTCTCCGAGCACCATTTCCGCCCGGTGTGGTCGCACAACAGCGCCCCTGATCTGACTCTGGCGGCGGTCAGCCAGCGCACCAGCACGATCCGCCTCGGCATCGGGGTGGTGCTGGCGCCGATCCACCACCCGCTGCATGTCGCGCAGCGCATGGCGACGCTCGACATTCTGAGCCATGGCCGGGTCGATGTCGGGCTCGGCCGTACCGGCTATCCCTATCAACTGACGCCCTATGGCAGCGATCTGCGCGACACGCGCGGCATGTGGCTCGAATTCGCCGACCTGCTGCCGCGGCTCTGGAGCGAACCGGAGATCGCCTATGACGGCGCCTATTACAAGATTCCGCGCCGCGAGGTCCTGCCGAAGCCGCTGCAGCGTCCGCACCCGCCGCTGTGGTCGGCCTGCGGCAGCGACGAGACGGCGCGGCTGACCGGCAATCTCGGAATGGGGGGCCTGTTCGGCAGCGAGGGCGGTCCGAACCGCGTCCGCGAGCTGATGGCGCTCTACCGCGACTCGCTGCACGCCGCCGGGCACGGCCCCAGCCCGACCCGCCGCGCCGCGCTGATGACCGCCGGGTTCTGCCACGAGGATCACCACGTGGCGGCGGAGCGCGGCACCGAACTGGTCGGCTGGTATATCGAACAGCAGCGCGAGCGCGCGCGGCTCGTCTGGCGCGACTATGACCCCTCGACCGTGCCACCCGACTACCAGGGCTATTACGAGCGCGACCAGCGGCTGGCCGCTGGTCCCCATCCCGGCGAGCCGACGCCGGCCGAGGTGCGCGCGGAGGGGACGAAATTCTGCGTCGGCACGCCCGAGGACTGCATCCGCTTCCTCGAACTCTACGAGGCGATGGGCATCGAGGAGGCGATCCTTCTCTGCGCCGTCGGGCCGGCCACGCACGCGGAGGTGATGCACACCTTGCGGCTGTTCGGCGAGGTCGTGATCCCGCATTTCCGGGAAAAAGAGAAGCGGGCCGCGGCGGAGTGAGGCTGATGAAACGGCAATTGCATCTCAACCTGTTCTTCCACAGCCGCGGCCATCACGAAGCGTCGTGGAGGCACCCGGCGACCTCGCCCCTGCCGCTGACCGATATCCGCTACTACCAGGATCTGGCGACGCGCGCCGAGCAGGCGAAGTTCGACTCGATCTTTCTCGCCGACCAGCTCGCGCTCGGCGATGACGCGGCGCAGGCGGCGCGTACCTGGCTCGAGCCGATCACCGTGCTGGCGGCGCTGGCGGTGTCGACCAGGCATGTCGGGCTGATCGCGACCGCCTCGACGACCTACACCGAGCCGTTCAACCTGGCGCGCCAGTTCGCCTCGGTCGACCATATGAGCGGCGGCCGCGCCGCCTGGAACATTGTCACCTCGTGGCTGGCGACGGCGGCGCGCAATTACGGCGGCTCGGGGCAGGTCAGCCACGCCGACCGCTACGCGCGCGGCGAAGAGTTCATGACCGTCGTCAAGGCGCTGTGGGACAGCTGGGCCGACGACGCCGTCGTCGACGACCGCCAGGCCGGGATCTACGCCCGCGCGGAGCGGATCCACGCCATCAACCATCGCGGCGATTTCTACCAGGTGGCGGGGCCGCTCAACATGCCGCGGTGCCCGCAGGGCCGGCCGGTGCTGGTGCAGGCGGGCTCGTCCGACACCGGCAGGCGGTTTGCCGCGCGCCACGCCGAGGCGGTGTTCACCGCCCACATGGCGAAGGAGACGGCGCAGGAATTCTACGCCGATCTTAAAGGGCTGGCGCAGGCGGAGGGACGCAACCCGGACCACATGCTGATCCTGCCGGGGCTCAGCCCGATGATTGGCGCGACCGAGGCGGAGGCGCAGCGGCTGCTGCGCGAGACCAACGAGCTCAGCGACCCGGAAGTCGGGCGCAGGCGGCTCTCCGGCCGGTTCGGCGGCCACGATTTCTCGCATTTGCCGCTCGACCGGCCGCTGTCGGCGGAGGATTTCCCCGACCCGGCGACGGTTGAGGCGGCGCGCAGCCGCACCGAGGTGATCATCAACCTGGTGCGTCGCGACAGGCCGACCTTGCGGCAATTGCTCGGCTACATGGCCGGCGCCCGCGGCCATTACGTCACCGCCGGCACCCCTGAGCAGATCGCTGACCTGATCGAGGACTGGTTCCGCACCGGCGCCGCCGACGGGTTCAACGTGATGCCGCCGCTCCTGCCGTTGCAGTTCGACGCGTTCGCCGCCGAGGTCGTGCCGCTGTTGCAGCGCCGCGGCCTGTTCCGCACCGCGTATGAAGGCGAGATGCTGCGCGACCATTACGGCCTGCCGCGGCCGCCTTCTATGTGATTGTCATCGTGATTGTCATCCCGGCGCAGGCCGGGATCCATGGTTCAACCGTGAGAGCGGCTGACGAATGGGTCCCGGCTTCCGCCGAGATGACACAGAGCGGTTACGCCGGCGGGTCGAAGGCCCGGATCGGCGGCAATTCGCCGGCGAAGCGTTCGATCTCGACCACCGTCAGTTGGCCGCTGCAGCCCTGCGCGAGACGCGAGGTGCCGCTGTCGCGCGTCAGGGCGTTCGGGTTACCGTGGATGCAGAACGGCAATTCGGCGGTGGGATCGGCGGGGTCGTACCAGGCGCCGGTGGCCAGCTGCACGGTGCCGGGACGCAGCGCCTCGCTCAGCACGGCGGCGGCCAGGCAGGCGCCGCGGTCGTTATAGAGTCGCGCGATGTCGCCGTCCTCGATCCCGCGCGCCGCCGCGTCCTGCGGGTGGAGGCGCACCGGCTCGCGCCCGCTTATCTTCGCGCCGAGACTGCTCGCGCCGAAATCGAGCTGGCTATGCAACCGTGTTGCGGGCTGGTTGGCGACCAGTTGCAGCGGGAAGCGGGCA
>JBLMXS010000257.1:0-6419 GCA_050257895.1 Thiohalocapsa sp. | reverse complement strand
CCGCTGAGCGGCGGTCGTGACGACGTCGCGGGCGCGCGCATCGTTGAGGTGGCGCAGGCGGAAATCGACCGGGTCGGCCGAGGCGGCGGCCGCCAGCTCGTCGATAAAGCTCTCGATCGAGAAGACGTTCATGTAGGCGCCGAGCGCCCGCAGCGCCGAGACGCGCAGCGGCATCTCCGGCACGAAGTCGTATATCACGCGCGCGTTGGGGATCGTGTAGAGCGGCAGCGCGTTGCGGTCGCCGCCGCCTTCGGGCAACGGCAGCGGCTTCGGCGCCGGCGGCGCGAAGGGATGCGCGACATGGCGACCGGCGAGCAGGTTGCCGGCGGGGCCGGGCCGCGTCGAATGCGTGCCGCTGCGCACCCGGTAGTCCCAGCCGACGATCTTGCCGTCGCGGTCGAGCGCGCCGCGCGCCCACGTCAGCATCGCCGTGCCGTACGGCTCCCAGCTGTGCTCCTGTTCGCGCATCCACTGCACCCGGACGGGTCGGCCCGGTAGTGCCATCGCCAGCAAGGCGGCGTCGGCGCCGGCATCGTCGGCGGCGTTGTGGCCGTAGCACCCGGAGCCTTCGAGATGGATGCACCGCACCTTGTCGGCCGGCAGCCCGGTCAGCCTCGCCAGCGCGGCGCGCAGCGGAAAGACGCCCTGGCTGTGCGTCCACACGGTCAGCGCGCCGTCCTCGAACCGCCCGACGGCGCAGGAGGGGCCGATCGCGGCGTGCATCTGGTAGGCGCGGCGGTACGCAGCCTCGAGGATGCGGACGCCGGAAGGCAATGGCTCCGGGACGTCGCGCACCGCCACGGTCTGCGCCGGCAGCGCCGCGAAATTCTCGAACAAATTGGCCGGGTCGGGCAGCGCCGGCTTCGTGTCCCACACCGCGCCCGCCGCCAGCGCGCGCATCGCCGCAATCGCTTGCTGTTCACGCTCGGCGATGACGCCGAGATAGTCGCCGTCATGCACGATCTTGAGGAGGCCGGGGAGACGCTCGGCGGCGCCAGTGTCGAGCCGCTTCAGGGTTGCGCCGTATGCCGGCGGCAGCACGACCCGGCCGTGAACCATGTTCGGCAGCCGCAGGTCCTGGACATAGGCGATGCCGCCGGTGACTTTCGCCGGGATGTCGACGCGCGGCACGGGCTTGCCGATCAGGCGGTGCCGGGCCGGGTCGGTGAGCGGCGATTGCGGTGCGGCGCGGACATGCAGCAGCGCGTCGCCGACCAGCTCGCCGTAGCCGAGCCGGCTTCCGTCGGCGGCGATGACGGCGCCGTCCGCGGCGTGCAGCTGCTCGGGCGGCACGCCGAGGCGGGTCGCCGCCGCGGCGACCAGCAGGGCGCGCGCCTGCGCCGCGGCGTTGACGATCGCGGTGCCGCTGTCCTGCATCGAGTGGCTGCCGGCAGTGTAACCCTCGTTCGGGGTCTGCGCAGTGTCGGCGGTGATCAGCTCGATCGCCGACGGCTCGACACGCAATTCCTCGGCGGCGAGCTGGATCAGCGCCGTCTTCAGCCCCTGGCCGAGCTCGGCCTTGCCGGTCAGCACTGTGATATGGCCGTCGGCCGCGATGCGCAGCCAGGAATCCACCATCGGCGACTTTGCAAGATCGCCGGGCAGCTTCGGGACTTCCGCCTGGGCCAATGCCAGTGCCGGGCGCAATGAGAAACTCACGATCAGCGCGCCGCCGCCGGTGAGCAGCGCGCGGCGAGACGGGGCGGCGCTCATTGGCTGGCCTCCCGGCCGGGTCCTGCTTCGGCCTTCACCGCCGCGGCGGCGCGGCGGATCGCGCGCAGGATGCGCATATGGGAGCCGCAGCGGCACAGATTGGGCTCCATCGCGGTGCGGATGTCGGCCTCCGACGGCGCCGGGTTGCGGTCGAGCAGGGCCTGCGCCCGCATGATCATGCCGGCGATGCAATAGCCGCATTGTGCCGCCTGCTCGTCGATGAAGGCCTGCTGCACCGGGCTCGGCTTCTCCACGCTGCCGAGCCCCTCGAGCGTCGTGACCCGGCGTCCGGGCAGCGCCGCCACCGGCATCAGGCAGGAGAACACCGGCTCGCCGTCGACGATGACGGTGCAGGCGCCGCATTGCCCGAGGCCGCAGCCGAACTTGGCGCCGTTGAGCCCGAGTTCGCCGCGCAGCACGTAGAGGAGCGGCGTCGCCGGGTCGATGTCGAGGCGGTGCTCGCGGCCGTTGACCCAGAGCATGATCGTCATTCTTTGCCGTCGCGAATGTTGTGGAGATGCGTCATCAGGTCCGGCCAGGGGGCGCCGCTGCCGTAATGGGCGCGCACATAGGCGAGCAGCTGCACCAGCTGGTCGTCGGTGAACGCGCCGGCAAAGCCCGGCATCCAAGGCCCCGTCCGGCCGTCCGCCGGCCGCACGCCGTCCAGCACGACGCGGATCGCATTGGTCGGCTGCGGCTCGTTGACCGTCGTGCTGAGCGCCAGGTCGACGCCGTGCGGCGGCAGCGTCGGCGATCCTCCGGTATGGCAGCCGGCGCAGGCGCCGGCGAACAGTGCCGTGCCCAGCGCCTCGCCGGCCGTTTTGCCTTCCGACGGCGCCGGCGGCGCGGGTTGGCCGGCGCGCGCCAGGACCTCCTTTGCGCGCTGGCGGCGGGCCGGCGAGATTTCGCCCTGGGCCGCCGCGAGGTAGGCGGCGATCGCGTCGATGTCGGCGTCGTCGGCCGCTCGCAGCGAGCGGACGACCTCGCGCATCGGGCCGAGCGCGGCGCCGTGATCGGCAGCGCGGCCGTGCCGCAGATAGGCGGCGAGATGCGGCATGTCCCACGGTACTGGCGCCGGCGAGGCGGCGCCCAGAGCCGGCGCCCGCCAGCCTTCGCTGCTGCCGCCAGCAAGTGTTTGCGAGGCCTTCTCGGCGCCGAGCCAGTTGCGCGGCGTATGGCAGGCGCCGCAATGGCCGAGCCCCGCGACGAGATAATGGCCGCGGTTCCACTGCTCGTCATGTGACGGATCGGAGTGCAGCGGCGTGCGGTCGAGGAAGAGCAGGTTCCAGAAGGTCATCAGCCAACGCTGATCGAACGGAAACGGCAGCGCGTTCGGCGGCGGCGCGGTATCGACCGGCTGCCGGGTCATGATGAAGGCGTAGAGCGCGTGCAGGTCGTCGTCGCTGACCTTTGTGAAATGATAGTACGGAAAGGCCGGGTAGAGATGCGCGCCGCGGCGCGCGATGCCCCGACGCATCGCCCGCCGGAACGCCGCCTCCGACCATTTGCCGATGCCGCTGCCTGGGGCCGGCGTGATGTTGGTGCTGTAGACGGTGCCGAACGGCGTCGGGATCGGACGGCCGCCGGCGTAGGGACGGCCGCCCGCCGCGGTATGGCAGCCATCGCAATCGCCGAGCGCGGCAAGCCGGGCGCCGCGCGCAATCAGCGCTGGATCGAAATCTCCCCTCTGCGGCGGCTCGATGCCGGCGATCACCGGTGCCTGCGACGACACGACGAAGATCGCGACCCCCGCGATCAGCAGCAGCACGACCAGCAGCACATGGCGCAGGATCCGCATCGCCGCGAGCGCCCCTAAGGCGAGGCGCGGCCGGCGGTGGGATGCCTCCGGCGCGGCGATTCGTGAAGCGGCGTCATCCCCGGGCGTGACGCGGGGATTTCTTTCCGCCAAGCGCAGATGATCGGGTCAAGCCCGGCCACGACCATCCACGGGGTGGTTTCAACCCCATCGGCAACCGCTCTAATATCGGCATCGGTGCTGCCTTCGTTACGCGCTGCAGGAGAACGCATGGTGAAAGCGGTAGTTGTCGTGATGGCGATGCTTCTTCTCGCCGCCTGCTCCGACGACAAGCCGGCAACCACAGCCAGCGACGCCCAATCGGAACAGATCCTGAAGCGCGATTGCGCCGACCCGCACTGGAAGGAACAAAATCTCGGCCTCTGGTACTCGGTCTGCCGGCAGCCGCTGCGCTGGTAGCGATGGCAGGCCGGTGGCAGGCCGACGACGATCTCTAGAATTTCTTGAAGCACTCCCTGGCGGCGCCGGCTTCCTTGCTGGCCTCCTTGAAGTCGTCGCAATGGATCGCCGTCACCTCCGCCATGGGATCGATCTGCACCGCCCAGGCGGTGCCGTCGGCGCAGCGCAGGCTCCAATAGGCGTTGCCCTCGCCGGTGCCTTTGGTAACGATCCCCATCGGAAAGGCTTCGGTGCCGATGCACCAGTGGCCGATCGCGCGCGCCAAGGTCGCGGCGCGTTCGGACGGCGGCATCTTCAGCAGCCGGTCGTGCACCCGGTTGAGCGGATTGGCGGGGGCGGCAGCGGCATGCCGCTGCTGTGCCGCGACGCGGTTCGGCGGCATCGCGAGAGCCAGCGCCGCCGCCAGGCCGAAGCCGATGCCGAGAGCCGACCGTGGTGCCATCCTGCCCCCCATAGCTGTTTTCGCTCCTCCGGGCTGCGTCCCTAGCCTACTCGGCCGGCAACGGCGGCGCCGCCGGCTCGCCGCGCCGTCCGACGCCGATGAAGAGCACCATCAAGGCGGCGCCGATGCACAGCAATCCCGACAGCACGAAGGCTTCAAGATAGGTCCCGAAGCCGATCCGCAGGACGCCCGCGAGATAGGCCGCCGCCGCACCGCCCACCTGATGGATGACGGTGATCCAGGCGACCATGATGCCGAGCCGCTCGCCGCCGACGGCGCGGGTCAGCAGCCGTACGGTCGGTGGCACGCTGGCGATCCAGTCGAGACCATAGAACACCGTGAACAGCGACAGCCCGTAGAACGACATGTCCAACGCGAACGGCAGGTACATCAGCGACAGGCCGCGCAGCCCGTAATACCAGAACAGCAGGAAGCGGTTGTCGAAACGGTCGCTGAGCCAGCCCGAGGCGGTGCCTCCGATAAAGGCGAACACCCCGGTTGTCGCCAACAGGCCGGCGCCGACCACCTCGGTCAGGCCGTGGTCGACGCAGGCCGGGATCAGATGCGTGCCGATGAGGCCGTTGGTCGAGGCGCCGCAAACGAAATAGGCGCCGGCGATCAGCCAGAAATCGCGTGAGCGCGCGCCGTCGGACAGGGCGCGGAAGCTGACCGCGAGCGGATTGCCCGCAGGCGCTGCCGGTGCCGCGAGGGGCACGCCGCCATAGGGGCCGATGCCGAGATCCTGCGGCCGGTCGCGCATCAGGAGGGCGACGAGCGGCGCGAACAGCAGCACCACCGCCGCCAGCGTCAGCGACATCGCGCGCCAGCCGGCGAACTCGGCGATCGCCGCCATCGACGGCAGAAACACCAGCTGGCCGGCCGCATTGCCGGCGGTCAAGACGCCGATCACCAGCCCCTGGCGCTCCTTGAACCAGCGCGCGGTGATATAGGCGGCGAGATAGGCGCCGACAAAGCCGCAACCGACCCCGACGACGACCCCCCACAGCAGCACCAGCTGCCAGGACTGGCGGATCGCCGGGCTGAGCGCGACGCCGATCGCGGTCGCCGTCAAGGCCAGCGTCATCACGCGCCGCACCCCGAAGCGATCCATCAGCGCCGCGGCAAACGGCCCGATCAGGCCGTAGAGCAGCAGGTTGACTCCGACCGCGAACGAGATCGTGGCACGCGACCAGTGAAACTCCTGTTCGAGCGGCACGATCAGGACGCCAGGAGCGGCGCGCACGCCGGCCGTCAGCACCACGACGACGAAGGTGACGGCGGCGATGATCCAGGCGTAATGCAGCCGGCGCAGGCGAAGCGGCAGCGCCACCGCGCTCACGGCGCGGCCTGCATCGATTGCGCGAGCGATTGCGCTGGATCAATCACCGTATCGTTCCCGATGTGCCACAGTTGGCGGCAGAAGGATCGTGTCATGGCGGTCGCGTCGTTTGCAGTCAAGAGAGGCGGCACAAGAGGGATGCCGATGCTCCAGGATAGCATCATGTTCCGCGACCGCGCCGACGCCGGCGTCCGGCTGGCAGCGCGGCTGGCGCACCTGAAGGACACCGACCCGGTGGTGCTGGCGCTGCCGCGCGGCGGCGTCGCGATCGGCTTCGAGATCGCCAAAGGGCTGACGGCGCCGCTCGACATCGTGCTGGTGCGCAAGATCGGTGTGCCGTGGCAGCCCGAGCTGGCGCTCGGCGCGATCAGCGACGGCGCCGCACCGCAGGTTTTCATCGACGAGCAGATGGCCCGCCAGCTGTCGATCCCCGAGGAATACCTGCGTGAGGAGACGGCGCGGCAGCTGGCCGAGCTCGAACGGCGGCGGCGACTCTATTGCGCCGACCGGCCGCCGGTCGCCGTTGCCGGCCGCACCGCGATCGTCGTCGACGACGGCATCGCGACCGGCGCGACGATGCGGGTCGCCTTGCGCGCGGTGCGGATGCGCGCGCCCGCCCGTCTGGTGCTGGCGGCGCCGGTCGCGGCGGCGCAGACCGTGGCCTCACTGGCGCCGGAAGCTGACGAGACGGTCTGCGTCGCCACCCCGAC
>JBLMXS010000256.1:0-2829 GCA_050257895.1 Thiohalocapsa sp. | reverse complement strand
CGCGATGCAGGACGGCAGCAAGCTGACGAAATATTTTCGCAAGCCGTCATTGCGCGAGGAGGGAGTGTTGCCGCAGGGCGGCATCGCCCGCTTCTACGGCACCGCCAAGATCTACAAATCGGGGCCCGTCTACGACGAGGTGTGGCGGCGCCTGGTCCAGCCCGAGAAGGGGCGCGACCCCGAGAAGAAGGGCTACGCTGTCCTGATCGCGGTCGAGCGCGCCGAGGACCTCGCCGGCCAGCCGCTCAACCTCGACTGATTGCCGGAGTTCCACCCAACGATTTCGCATTCCCGGTGAAAGCCGGGATCCATAGAACGGCCAGCGTGATGGCGGAGAGATGGATCCCGGCTTTCGCCTGCGCCGGGAATGCGGACTTGGTGGTCTGACGATAGGGTCAGCTGAGGAACTGCTCCTTCAGCACGCGTTCTTCGAGATTGGCCTCGTGATCGAATAGGACCCTGATGGAGATGTCGCGGTTCTCGCGGATCTCGACGCGCGTCACGTCGCGCACCTCGGTAAAGTCGGCGACGGCGCTGACCGGCCGCTTGTCGGTGTCGCAGACCTCGATCGTCACCGTCGCGCCATGCGGCAAGAGCGCGCCGCGCCACCGCCTTGGCCGGAAGGCGCTGATCGGCGTCAGCGCGAGGATTTCGGCGCCGAGGGGGATGATCGGCCCGTGCGCCGACAAATTGTAGGCGGTGCTGCCGACCGGCGTCGACAACAGGATCCCGTCCGCCATCAGCTCTTCGAGCCGCACGATCCCGTCGACGCTGACCCGCAGCTTTGCCGCCTGCCGCGTCTCGCGCAATAACGATACCTCGTTGAACGCGATGGCGCGGCGGCAGACGCCGTTCTGCCAGGCCGCCATTTCGAGCGGGTGAAGCTCGACCGGCTGCGCCGTCGCCAGGCGTTCGTGGAGCCCGTCGGCGCGGTACGGATTCATCAGGAACCCGACGCTGCCACGGTGCATGCCGTAGATCGGTTTCTTCGTGCCGACGAAGCGGTGCAGCGTCTCCAGCATAAAGCCGTCGCCGCCGAGCGGCACGATGATGTCGGCCTCGTCCGGGTCGATCCTGCCGTAGCGCTCGTGCAGCTCGTGGAGCGCCTGCTGCGCCGGCTCCGCCTCGGAGGCGACGAACGCCACGCGCAGCCGGCCGGGCGTCGGCCCGCGCTGCGCTGCCGGCGCGGCGGTCACCCGCCGGTCACGCTCATATGGCGGCCGATGGCGGGCCGGTTGTGGCGGCGATCGATGATGAAATCGTGGCCCTTTGGCTTGCGGTCGATCGCCGCACGGATCGCCGCTTCGAGCGGCTCGTCGCTCTCCGATTGCCGCAGCGGGGTGCGCAGATCGGCGGCGTCGTCCTGCCCGAGGCACATATAGAGCGTGCCGGTGCAGGTCAGGCGGACGCGGTTGCAGCTCTCGCAGAAATTGTGCGTCAACGGCGTGATGAAGCCGAGCCGCCTTCCGGTCTCGCGCACCGTCACATAGCGGGCCGGCCCGCCGGTGCGATAGTCGCTGTCGTCGAGCGTCCAGCGGCGCTGCAGCCGCGCGCGCACCAGGGACAGCGGCAGGTACTGGTCGAGCCGGTTCTCGCCGCCGATGTCGCCCATCGGCATGACCTCGATGATGACAAGGTCGAACCCCTCGCCGCCGGCCCAGGCGACGAGCTCATCGAGCTCCTCGTCATTCACGCCGCGCACCGCCACCGTGTTGATCTTGACCGCTAGCCCGGCCTCCTTCGCCGCCTTGAGGCCATCGAGCACCTGGTCGAGCCGGCCGCGGCGGGTGATCTCGGTGAACTTCGCCGGATCGAGCGTATCGAGCGAGACGTTGACGCGCTGCACGCCGCAGGCGCGCAGCTCGTCGGCCTAGCGCGCCAGTTGGCTGCCGTTTGTCGTCAGCGTCAGTTCGTCCAGCGTTCCCGCGCGGATATGGCGGCCGAGCAGCCGGAACAGATGCATGATGTCGCGCCGCACCAGCGGCTCGCCGCCGGTCAGGCGCAATTTCTTGACGCCGAGGCGGATAAAGGCGCTGCACACCCGGTCGAGCTCTTCCAGCGTCAACAGCTCGGCCTTGGGCAGGAAATTCATCTCTTCCGCCATGCAATAGACGCAGCGGAAGTCGCAGCGGTCGGTCACCGACACGCGCAGATAGGTGATGGTGCGGCCAAACGGATCAATCATGATGGGATTATATAAGCACGGCTCCCCGCGCTGTCGCCCCCGATCTCGTCATGGCTTTTCGGCCTCGCGCGGCGGCTCAGGCGGGAACCAGTCGCCGAGGATCTGGTCGATGCCATACGTGGTGCGGCGAATCCGGGAATAGTCAGTCGCAAAGATTTCCCCCTGCTCTTCGAGATCCTGAATCGCCAACTCGATGCCGTTCTTGACCGCGCGGACAACCAATCCATCGACCTCCCGCCTCAGACTCGGGTTCTCGATTAGAAGCTCTTCCACCTGCATTCGGGCCAGTCGGATAGATCGCCGCCATCCAAGCCGAGGATCAATCGATGGCGAGTGGTCAAGTTTTGCGAGGTGCTGAACGATGCGCATCATATGCGCCCGAAGGCCACGCCTCTGCGATCTCGCCAAATCCTCGATCTCCTCGGCAAGGTTCTCCCAGTCAAGCTGCAGGTTCGAGCCCGCATGCGCGGCTGCGCGAAGTGCCTCGGCCTGCTGTTTCGCCCAGGCAAAAAAATCCTCGTCATAGAGGGTACGGGGGTCCGACATTGCTAATCCGCTGCCGCCTGCCTTTCGCCAACATGGCACTTTGCGGCTTGAACGCAAAGTCGCCGCTGCCCATCATCGCATTCATGCAAGAATTTACC
>JBLMXS010000255.1:0-23525 GCA_050257895.1 Thiohalocapsa sp. | reverse complement strand
GCGGCAGATGATCTCGGCGGTCAGCGTCGCCATCTCGCGCAACGCATCGAGTGGCGCCCCCGGCGGCAGGGCGCGCCAGCGCGCCGCGGTCTCCGCAGCGGTCGCGACCATCGTCGGGGCGAACAATGCCATGCGCGAGGCGTGCACGATCGGCGCCACGATCCGCCGCCGCCGCCGCCACAGATCACCGTCGCTGATGAACAGGCCGTCGCCGAGCAGGGGCGTCAGCGCATGGCGCATCTGCGGCGTCTTGCGCTGGAAGCTCTCATGCAGGGCGATGAAGGCCTGGGCGACGGTATCCGGGCTGTTGCAGATGAAGATGCGCCGGTTGAGCACGCGCACCGAAAAGAAGCGGTAGTCGAAGCAGCTTTCGTCGAACAGTTCGAGAAAATTGCGGCGCGCCGTCGCCATCAGGGCAAGCGGGCCCATCGGCTGGCGCGGCCGCTCCGGGTAGGGCGGGACGAAGGGGTTCATTGCGCGCAGCCTGGGGCCTAGCGCAGCGCGAGACAAGCGCCCAGATCGACTGCGGGCTGCGCGCCGACCGCCGACGCGGCTGCCGCGGGCACGCCGAGAACGGCATCGACAATCAAGCGGCCGAGCTCGTGCGCCTTGAGGTCGCGCCGCTGCGCCGGCACGCCGGCAGCCGGCCAGACAACGTAATCGCTGTCCAATTCCTCGAAGCCGAAATGGCCGAAGGCGTTGCCGAGGCTCGGCAGATGATCGCCGTAAAAGGCCAGCACCGCCGGCAGGCCGCGACGATCGAGGCCGTCGCGCAACAGCTGCAGCATCGCGTCCGAGCGGCGCAGCCCGTCGAGATAGCGCCGCAGCTCGCCGTCCTCCGGCAGCGCCGCAGCCGCACACATCGCCGCCACTTCCGAGTCGATCGGCGGCCCGTCGGGCAGCCATGGCCCATGGTTGCCCATCGTGATCGCGAAGATGAAGCTGCCGGGCCCCTCGCGGTCGAGCGTCTTCAGGATCTGCTCGCCGAGCTCGGGGTCGGGGCAATAGGGCGGACGGCGCGGCCCCCCGAGGTCGCGGCGGCAGAGAAACTCCTCGAAGCCGAGCCCCGGCATCGCCAGGTCGCGGCGGAAAAAGCGGCGGTCGAACGGATGCAGGCACATCGTCTTGTAGCCGGCGCGGCGCAGCCGCCACACCTGCGACTCGATCGGCACCCGCGCCAGCGCGTAATACGGGTTGAACCGGTCGTAGCCGAGCTCGCTGTCGGGGATGCCGCTCAGCACCGCGAACTCGGCGCGCATCGTGTTGGCGCCCCAGCCGGGCACCCCGAACCGTCCGTGGAGCGCCGCCTCGGCTACGCAGGCATCGAACCCGGCGAGCAAAGCCCGCGGGATCTGCGGCGAGAGGCGGCGTGCATCGAAGAACGATTCGCACTGCACGAGGATCACCGGCACCGCCGGCTCGCGCACCCGGCGCCGGATTGCCGTGGAGGTCGCCGGCAGGGGCGGCGGCGCCATCGCCTGCTGGCGCGCCCGGCGCTCGCCGCGGGCGATGATCGCGTGCACGATGATCATCCCGAACGGGCCCAGCGCCTCGGCATCGGCGAACGGCTCGCCGCTCGGGCGCAGCCGCCGCATCAGGCCGGCGGTCATGCCGAGCAGCGGCTCCCGGCCGAGAAGCCAGCCGCCGACGCCGATTAATGCCGTCGCCGTCAGCCCCGTCAGCGGCCGCGGCGCCCACAGCGGCGGCTCGACGACGAGCAGCGCCAGCGCCACCAGAACCGTCGCGACCGCGCCGCCGATCACCAGGCCGGGGCCGGCGAACGGCAAATAGAGCTGCGGATGGGTAAAGACCTGCGGCAGCTCCGACATCTCGGAAAACACGGTCGGCTCGCGCAAAGTACGGCGCATCGTGTAGTCAGCGAGGGTGAAGCCGGCCCCCAGCATCAGGATGATGAGCCCGGCGAATAGCGGCCGCCCGGCGGCAAAGGCGAGCAGCAGGGCGCCGAGACCGAGCGGCGCCATGTCGAGCAACAGCGCCGCCGGGTGCCCCGTACGGCACCGCGCGATATGGCGCGGCATCAGCCAGGCCGCCACGGCGAGACCGGCCCCGGCGGCGAGGTGCAACAGCGCAACAAATCCCATCGGCTCAGGCGGACCGGATGTGAAAGCGGAAATCCCGCAGGATCCTATCGCCGATCATCGCCGGGGCGAGATCGCAAAATCGCATGCCCAAAACCAGCGGCCATGGGAAATCGACGCGCCGCCGGCCGCGGTCGATGCCGCGCTTGACGCGGCGCATGGCGCGCTCGCCGCTCTCCAGGAACGGCGTCGGCCCCTCCCAGCGGTCGGTCATCGGCGAACTGAAGAATCCGGGGCAGACCACCGTCACCCCGACGCCGTAACGCGCGAGGCGCGGCCGCAGCGCCTCGGCATAGGCACGGATGCCGGCCTTGCTGGCGCAATAGCCCGGGCTGTAGGGCATGCCGCGATAGGCTGCCACCGAGGCGATCACGGCGATCCGGCCGCGGCCGCGCGCGCATAGCAGCGGCGCCAGCGGCGCGATCGTGTGAACCGCGCCGATCAGGTTGACCGCGAGCTGGCGCAACGTCACCGCGGCCGGCTCGCCGGGATTGTCGGGATCGGGGCCGGCCGAGATGCCGGCATTGGCCACCAGCAGGTCGACCGGATGGCGCGCATCGAACTCGGCGAGCCAGGTTGCGAGCGGGGCTTCGTCGGCGACGTCGAGCGCCGCCGTCTCGACGGCGGCGCCGCCGCTGCGGCAGCCATCGGCGGTGAGCGCGAGCCGCGCCGCGTTGCGCGCCACGAGCCCGAGCGCCGTCTGGGGTCCGGCATAGGCCAGCGCCAGCGCCGCACCCAACCCGCTCGACGCCCCGGTGATGACCACGCTCCGGTAAGGCGCACGTGACGGCACTGACATCAGCTCGGCGACGCCGCCGCTGCCCTCATCGCTGCCGCAAGCGCGGGCGAAGCGCGCGGGCCGCGGGCATGCCGGGGCTCGGCAGCATGTTGCGCAACTCGTTGAGGCGGCGCGTCACCACCCCCTGCAGGCGGCGCGCCAGCACCAGCGGTCCCGGCCGCCACAGCTCAGGGTGGTCGAGCCGCTCGATCACGACCTCGGGGCCGCACGGCAGGCGGGTCAGCGGATCGATGTAGCGCGGATAGAGGATCAGAACGCCGGCCACCAGCTCTTCGAGCGTCAGCTGGCGGCCGCGATCGAACGGCAAGCGGTCGGCGGTCAACCCCCAGCCGGCGTAGAACGGCCGGCCGTAGACCACGACGCGGCGGCCGCGCAGCAGCGCCTCGAACCCGGTTAGCGAGGTGATCGTGTGCAATTCGTCGACAAACGCCAGGAGCGAGGCCGCCGAGCGGTCGGTGACGACGGCGTCGGCATAGCGGCGCGCGTCGGCATCAATGATGGCGCCCTTGCGATGGCCGGCGACGACGTCGGGATGCGGCTTGTAGATAATAAAGGCGTCGCGGTTGGCCGAGCGCACCGCCGCCAGCAGGTCGAGATTGGTGCGGATCGGGCCGGCGCCGTACAACACCGACAGATCGTCCTCGACCTGCCCGGGCACCAGGATCCGGCGCATGTTGCGGGGCGCGGAAATACGCGGACCACGATCGGCGAGATTGTACTTGGTGACGCCGCGCGCCACGAGCTGCCGCGCCAGCAGCGCGGCCCGCGTCAGCAGCGCCGGCTCGAACTCCGCCTCGCGCAGCAGGATCTCGAGGTCGCTCGACATGCGCGGATCGAAATACATGCCGCGTTCGTCGAACACCAGCGAGGCCGGCGGCAGGAAGTCGGATCCGAGACCGACCGAGCGGATGAACCCGTCCTCCACCCGAATCAGCGGCACGCCGTGGCGTTTCGCGGTCTCGGCCAGACCGTCCGGCAGGCGCGACGCCCACCCGGCAATCGTGTTGGGGCTGTCGGGATGGCGCCCGATGGCCGCGAGCGCGCCGGCCACAGTGCGGCGAAACACCGGTACGCCGCTCGACGAGCGCAGGAATTCGGCGAGGCGGCGCCGCTTCCAGAACGACATGCCGACGCAAACCGCGATGCGCCGATTGGATGCCTCGGCGCGCCGCCAGTCGGCCAGGATCGCGACGATTTCCTCAAAGCTGGCGGTGCGATCGCGAAACGGATCGCGGTAGCGGGTCGCCGCGAGGCAATAGGCGGCGAAAATCTCGTCGATCGTGCGGGAGAGCGGCCGCGCCGGCAGGTCGGCCGCATCCGTCGTCGCCCCCCAGCCGGTATAGAAGGAGCGGCCGAAGGCGGCGACCGGCAGTCCGGCGAGCAGCGCCAAGAGCCCGATCTCGCCGCCGGCGGTGTAGACCCGCGCGGCGCCGTCAAGCAGACGCCACGGATCGACCGGCGTTTCGACAATGGTGGCGCCGCTGGCGGCGGCTGCCGCAAGGCGCGGCCGCAGGCGGGGGCGCGCAATGTCCAGCTCGCCAAGCGGGGCGAGGATGACAAGGCGTTCCGGCCGGTTGTCGCGTTGCGCCGCGTCGAGCATCGCCGCGAGGACAGCGTCCGGCGGCGCAGCCTCGCCGTCCGGAACCAGCGGCTCGGACATCACGATAAGCGTGTAGCGGCCGCGCCGCGGGAGCTCCGAGCCGCCGCCCGCCGGCCACCATGCGCCGCCGACCCGCGCCGTCAGCAGCGCCTGGCGCGCCGCGGCAGCCTGCTCGAGAACCCCGCGCGGTAGCGAATCGCCATCCTCCAGAATTCGGGCGGGCGTCGCGATGCATGACGGCGAGGCCGCCGGCAGCATTTCCCACGCGACGCCGCTGAGACAGGGGCGAGGCGTACGTCCGCGCGGCGGCGCCCGCAGCAGCCCCTCCGCCAGCAGCACCAACGGCGCCCTGCCGGCCGCAGCGCGTGCTTGGCGGCGGGTCTCGCGACGCAGCTCAGCCGGGCCGTCGGTGGCGATCGCGGCGATCGTCAACCGCGGATCGCCCAGGAGTTCCGGGAACAGTGCCGACGGGCCGCCACCGGGGAGCGAGCGCAGGCGCTGCGCAGTGTCACTCGAGCCGCGCGGGCGCGGGGTGGCTGGGTGCATACGAACCAATCTCGGCAATCGCCGCCGGCCTGTCCATGAAAATTCGCGTGAGGCGGCAGACACCGCGCGGGCCGTGGCCTTGACAGCCGCAACCTCGCGGCGGCAAGTGCCGACATGATCGAGCAGGCGGTTATCGATTGTTGCGCGAGCGGCGCGCAGCCCCTGGCGAGGGTCGCGTTGACGAGCACGGCCCAGACGCCATTCCTCGATCTGCTGCTGTTCGAGCTGGCGCGGCACGGGGTGCGGCGGGTCGTGCTGCTTGCCGGCGCCGGCGCCGCGGCGATCGCCGATTACGCCGCAACGACGCCGCTCAAGGCGCGATTCGGGCTCGCGGTCGAGGTGCTGCCGACCGCGGCGGACGCATCGGCGGGCGGCATTCTCTGGCAGGCCCGCGAGCGTTTGGACACCGTCTTTCTGCTGTGCGAGGGGGAGCGCTGGTGCGACCTCAATCTGTGCGACCTCGCCGCCCGGCTGGCTCACGCGCCGCAAGCTCCCGGCGTCGCGGCGCTGCACCAGCACAATGCCGCCGCCGGCGTCTACGCGCTGCGCCGGCCGCTGATCGACGCCCTCGGCAGAGCGGCCTCGCCGGCTGCGGTGCGTGATCTTGCCGCCGGCGGCGGACTCGTTCGCTTCGCGCTGACCGGGTATGCCGTCGATGTCGGCACCCCGGCGGGGTTTGCGAGTGCCCGGCGCGAGCTGGCGCTGCACTGGCGGCGGGGGGCCGCCTTCCTCGACCGCGACGGCGTCCTCAATTATGACGACGGCTATATCGGCTCGGTCGATCGTTTCCGCTGGACCGCCGGCGCGCCGGCGGCGGTGAAGGCGCTCAACGATGCCGGCCTCTTTGTGTTCGTGGTCAGCAACCAAGCGGGCGTTGCACGCGGGCTGTTCGACGAAGCGGCAGTCGAGCAGGTGCACTCGCATCTCCGCCGCGAGCTGATGGCGGCCGGGGCGCATGTCGACGACATTCGCTACTGCCCGTTCCATCCGGAAGCGACGGTCGCGGCCTATCGCCGCGCGAGCGACTGGCGCAAGCCGGCCCCCGGCATGATCTTCGACCTGATGCGGCACTGGCCCGTCGACGCTGGACGCAGCTTCCTCATCGGCGACCAGGACCGCGACATCGCCGCCGCTCGTGCCGCCGGCATCGCGGGCTACCGCTTCCCGGGCGGCGACCTCGCCGCCTTCCTCGATCGCATCCGCACCGCCCAGGTGCGACCCGAGGCCGCCGCGGCGGCGCTTGCTGGTCCGGCGATGCCGGTTTCGCCGCCGCCGTGGCGCGGCTATAGTGCAACCGCCTGCCTCGAACCTTGCGCCCCCAATAAATCCGGAAGTTGCGATGGTTGAGATTGTCCGGCGCGCCCGCGCCGTCGTCGACGGCATCATCGTCGGCCCGCCGCGGTCGCAAGCGGCGGGGCGATTCGGCACATTCTGGCGCTCGCTGAACATCTGGTTCTGGGCGATCGTCGGGCTGCCGACGCTGGTTGCCGGCGTCTATTACTTTGGGATCGCTTCCGACCTCTATATGTCCGAGGCGAGGTTCATCGTGCGCGGACCGGCGAAGACGCCGCCAAGCGCGATCGGTGCGATGCTGGCAAGCGGCGCCGCGCCGGTGTCGGAAGACACGTTCGCGGTGCACGAATACCTGTTGTCACGCGACGCGGTGCAGCGGCTCGACCGCGAAGACGATTTGCGCGAACTGCTGACCCGGCCGGAAGCCGACCCGATCAGCCGGTTTCCCGGCATCCGCTTCTGGCGCAAGGATTTCGAGGCGCTTTACGACGCCTACGCCCGGTTCGTCTCGGTCGAGGTCGACGCCACCACCGGCGTCAGCACCTTGCAGGTCAAGGCCTACCGGCCGGAAGACGCGCAGCGCATCGCACATGCGCTCCTCGGTTTCAGCGAACAGCTGGTCAACCGGCTCAATGAGCGGGCCCGGCACGACGCGCTGGCCGTCTTCCAGCGTGAAGTCGACACCACCGAAGCAGACATCGCCCGCACTCAGCAGCGGCTGACAAGATACCGGATCGAGCAGAAGATGCTCGACCCGAAGAGCGCCGCCACCGGCCCGGTGGAGCTCCTGGCGCAGATGAACGCGCAGCTGGCGACCGCGAAAGGCCGCTTGGTCGAGATCCTGCGCAATTCGCCGCACAGCCCCCACATCTCGCTGCTGCACACGCGCATTGCCTCGCTCGAAAAGCTGATTGCGGAGGAGCACGCCAAGATCACCGGCAACAACAACTCGGTGGCGACCGCGCTCAGCGAGTACGAGCGGCTCGACGTCCAGCAGAAGCTGTCAGAAAAGATCCTCGCCTCGGCGCTCGCCTCGCTCGAAAGCGCGCGGCTGGAAGCGCAGCGGCAGCAGCTATACCTCGAGACGATCGCCCAGCCCAACCTTGCCGACTATCCGATCTACCCGAAGCGCCTCGCCTCGTTCGCCACGGTCGTGGCGATCTGCCTGTTGACCTACGGCATCGCGTGGCTGCTGGTGGCCAGCGTGCGCGAGCACGCCGCCGCCTGAGACCGCCCTCGCCGCCTCCCCGCCAGCGCCTGCGATGATCAGCGCCGACCGCGTGTGCAAGGACTACCGCTCGGAGACCGGCCACCACACCCACCGCGTGTTGAGCGACATCACCTTTGCGGTGGCGCGCGGCGAGAAGCTGGCGGTGCTCGGCCGCAACGGCGCCGGCAAGTCGACGCTGATCCGGGTGCTGTCGGGGATGGAGCCGCCGAGCTCGGGGACGATCGAGCGCTCGATGTCGGTGTCATGGCCGGTCGGCCTCGACGGCGGACTCGGCGGCAGCATGACCGGCAACGACAACATCCGCTTCATTGCTCGGCTCTACGACAAGCCGATCGAGCTGATGCGCGCCTTCGTCGAGGATTTCGCCGAGCTCGGCAAGTTTCTCAAGGAGCCGGTCAGGACCTATTCGGCCGGGATGCGGGCGCGGCTCAATTTCGCGCTGTCGATCGCGATCGATTTCGACTGCTACCTGATCGACGAGATCATCGCGGTCGGCGACCACCGCTTCCAGCAGCGCTCCCACGAGGAGCTGTTCGAAAAGCGCGCCGACCGCAGCCTGATCCTCGCCTCGCACGTGCCGCACATCGTCAAGGCCTATTGCGACCGGGCTCTTGTTCTGCATCGCGGCCGCGGCAAGGTGTTCGACGACCTCGACCTCGCCTTCGACATCTACCACGACCTGTGAGAGCCAACCCGCCCCGCCGTTATGGATCTTGAAGATGGTCAGGGCCGGGCTTGGCCCGGCCATCCACGAGATGTGCGCGTGGATCCCCGGGTCAAGCCCGGGGATGACGAGGTGGGTTGAGAGGCGCCTAAATCAGCGGTTGCTGTAGTGGTTGTGCGCGGTCTGCGCCCGCGCCTTCTTGTTCGCCTCGTGGTGCCCGATGACGCAGCCAATGCCGGCGCCGAGCAGCCCGTGATGGCCGACGAAGTGGCCGGCGACGCCGCCCACGACCGCGCCCTTGAGGCAGCCGGCGGCAGCCGGACCCGCCGGCATCAGGGCTGCGGCGATTGCCAGCGCCGCCGCGATTGCCAATGATTTCATGCTTCTCTCCTGATCGGCGCGCCCTCGTGCGTATGGGCGCGGTTGACGAAGCCAACATCAGTGACCAGCCGATCGTCCCATGCGGTGGGCGACTTGAAGGTCCACGCCCGAATGCCGCACCGCGGCGGTTTGACTCAGCGGCGCAGACACGCAAGAGTGGCGCGCCCACTCCGCGGGGAGACCGCAATGGCGAGTCCACCGGCGATTCCGGTGCACCGGGCGGAGGCTGCCCTCGGTGCGGAAATCGTCTTCGACCTATCGCAGCCCATCGACGACGACGCCTTCGCCGAACTCGAGCGGCACTTCCACGACAACATCGTCGTGTGCTTCCGCGACCAGCGGCTCAGCGAAGCGCAGCACATCGCCTTCAGTCGGCGCTTCGGCGAGCTCGAAATTCATATCGTCAAGAAATACCTGCTCGAAGGTTATCCCGAGATCCTGCTGATCTCGAACATCCGCGATGCGAGCGGCGAGCATATCGGCCTCGCCGACGCCGGCTTCACCTGGCACAGCGACACTTCCTACCGCCGGCGCCCCAGCCGCTGCTCGCTGCTGCTTGCCAAGGAAGTGCCGCACGGCCCCGACGGCGAGCCGCTCGGCGATACGGTGTTTGCCAACACGATCGCCGCCTACGAGGCACTGCCGGCCGCGATCAAGCGCCTCATCGAGGGCAAGCTGGCGATCCATCGCTATGCGATGCGACGGCGCATCGAGAACAGCCCACGCCCGAAACTGACCGCGGCACAGCTCGCCGAGACGCCCGATATTGCCCACCCCCTCGTGCGCACCCATCCTTATACCGGTCGCAAGGCGCTTTACGTCACCGCCGGTGAATGCATCGGCATCGACGGGATGCCGGAGGACGAGGCGCTGCAAGTGATCGCCGAGCTCGACGCGCATTGCGTGCGGCCCGAGTTTTGCTATCGCCACAAGTGGCGTGTCGGGGATCTGGTGATGTGGGACAACGCCAGTGCGATGCATCTGGCGATCTGCGACTACGCGCTGCCGCAGCGCCGCCTGATGCATCGCACAACGGTAATCGGTTCCGAGCCCTTCTAGGACCGACCTCGGGCCGGCGGAGGGTTCAGGGAGGCATTTATCGCGACCGAGACCGAATTGAAGCTCGCGGCGCGTCCCCGCGACCTGCCCGCCCTGACGCGTGCATTGCAGGCCAAAGCCGGCGGCGGCGATGTCGCGCCGGAGCGGCTTGTCAGCACCTACTACGACACCGCCGAGCGCGACCTGCAGCGGCAGGGGTTGGTGTTGCGCGTGCGGCAGCGCAACGGGCACTTCATCCAGACCGTGAAGGGCGGCCCTGAGGACAGCGGCAATGGGCTGGCGCGGGGCGAATGGGAAGACGAGATCGGCGGTGCCAGACCCGATCCCGCGGCACCCCAGAGCGGCCGCTTTCTCGATCCACAGCTCTCGGGAAAGCTGCAGCCGCTGTTCCGTACCGAGGTCGGCCGCGCGACCATCGCACTGGCGATCGCGCCCAATGCACAGATCGAGGCGGCGGTCGACCGCGGCCGCGTCTGCCTGCCAGCCGGGACCTCGAGCGAGCCGATCAGCGAGGTCGAGCTCGAGCTGAAGAGCGGTTCTCCCACTGCCCTCTACGATGTTGCGCTCGACCTGCTGGCCGTCGCGCCGGTGCGTCTGGAGCGCCGCAGCAAGGCCGAGCGCGGCCACCGCTTGACCGGCATCGAGGAGGCGCCGCCGGTTGCCGCGGTGCATGCCGAGGCCGTCGATCTCGACCGGCGCCTGAGCGGCGACGAGGCGCTGCGCCGCATCGGGCTGTCCTGCCTCAATCAGATTATGCGCAACGAGGCGGCGGTCGAGGCCGCCCTGCCCGACGGCATCCACCAGATGCGCGTCGCGGTGCGTCGGCTGCGCGCCGTCCTGTCGACGTTCGCCCGCAAGCTGCCGGCCGACCAGCGCCGCGCGCTGTCGCAGGAATTGCGCTGGCTCGCGACCGCGCTCGGGGCGGCGCGCAACCTCGACGTGTTCGAGAAGTCGCTGGCGCCGGCGGCGGCCGCCGCGAGCGGCGACGGCGACCTCGACGCGCTCGTCGAGGCGACAGCGGCGCGCCGCCGCAGCGCCTATGCTCAGGCGATACGGGCGGTGCGCTCGCGCCGCTATACGGCACTGCTGCTGCGCCTTCTACGCTGGTTCGAAGGCCGCCTGTGGCGCTACAGCACGACAGCCGAACAGCTGCGCCGGCCGATCGCCGAGCTCGCCACGTCGCTGCTTGACCGGCGCCTGCGGGCGGTCCGGCGCCGCAGCAAGGGTTTTGCCGCGCAGTCGCCGCCGCAGCGCCACCAGCTGCGCATCGCGCTGAAGAAGCTGCGCTACGCCGCCGAGGCTTTGGCCGGCTTGTACCGGCGCCGAGCCGTCGAGCGCTTTCTGAAGCGGGTGAAACGCTTGCAGGACGATCTCGGCGACGCCAACGATGTGCGCGTCGGGCACGACATCGTCGTCGACCTGGCTAAAAACACCGCTGGGAATACCCCCGGGAACGCCCCCGGGAACGCCATCTGCGACACAGCGATCGCCGCCGCCGGCGAGGCCGTTCTCCACTGGCACGAACGCCGCCTGGCGCAGCGGGGCCGCCAATTGCGGAAGCATCTCGACCGCCTGCTCGCCGCCGAACCCTTCTGGCAGCTGCGATAAGAATCACAATCGCGCCTGCGGGAGCGTCAGGCGGTGCCGAAGCCGGCATAATCGTCACGCAGCCAGACGTAGAGACCCGGGATCACCAGCACCGTCAGCAGGGTCGACGAAGCGAGGCCGAAGACGAGCGATATAGCGAGGCCCTGGAAGATCGGGTCGGCCATGATGAAGGCGGCGCCGATCATCGCCGCGGCGGCTGTCAGGAAGATCGGCTTGAAGCGGATCGCGCCCGCTTCGAGCAAGGCCTGGCGCAGCGGCACCCCGGGCTCGGCGCGGCAGCGGCGGATGAGGTCGACCAGCAGGATCGAGTTGCGCACGATGATTCCGGCAAGCGCGATAAAGCCGATCATCGAGGTTGCGGTGAATGGCGCGTGCAGCAGCCAGTGGCCGAGCACGATGCCGATCAGCGTCAGTGGCACCGGCACGAGAATGACCAGCGGCAGGCGAAACGAGCCAAACTGCGCGACCACCAGCAGGTAGATGCCGAGAATGGCGACCATGAACGCCGCCCCCATGTCGCGGAACGTGACATAGGTCACCTCCCACTCGCCGTCCCACAGCACAGAAGCATGGGCTTCGTTCAGCGGCTGGCCGTGATAGTGGATCTCCGGCAGTCCGGCGGCGCCCCAATCGGTCTTGGCGATTTCGTCCCGCACCGCGAGCATGCCGTAGATCGGCGCCTCGTAGCTGCCGGCAACCTCGGCGATGACCATTTCGGCGAAGCGCCCGTCGCGGCGGAACAGGGTGCGTGAGGCCGGTTCGCGGCTCACGGTGACGACATCGCCGAGTTCGACGTTGCGGCCCTCGCGCGCCGTGCCGCCGGCCGGCAGCGGGGTCGACAGGATGCGCTCGCCGAGCGACAGCGCCCGTTTCGGCAGCTTGACCTCGATCGCGATAGGCTTGGTGCCATAGCCCTTCTGCGAATAGCCGACCTTCACCCCGCCGATGATCGCAGCCAGCGTGTCGTACACCGCCTGCTCTTCGACGCCGTAGAATTCCAGGTTTTCCTGATTGATCGAAAAGCGCAGGCGCTCGCCCGGCTGGCGGATCGTATCGTCGACATCGACGATGAACCCCACTTTCTTGAAGGCGTCGCGTACCTTGGCGCCGGCCACGCGCCGCGCCTCGGCGTCGGGGCCGTAGATTTCGGCAAGCAGCGTCCCCAGCACCGGCGGGCCCGGCGGCACCTCGACGACCCGCACCACCGTTCCGGGCGGACGCGGCAGCGCGGCAAGGCGGGTCCGCACATCGAGCGCAATCGCGTGGCTCGCGCGCGACCGCTTGCCCTTCGGCTGCAAATTGATCTGCAGATCACCCTGCTCGGCGCCGTTGCGCAGGTAGTAGTGGCGTACGAGGCCGTTGAAGTTGAACGGCGCGGCGGTGCCGGCGTAGAGCTGGATCGAGGTGAGCTCCGGCAGGTCTTTGAGGCGCTCCGAGGCCGCTGTCAGAAACCGCTCGGTATCTTCGAGCGTGGCGCCCTGCGGCAGATCGACGACGACCTGCAATTCCGATTTGTTGTCGAACGGCAGCAGCTTGACGGTGACGTCCTTGGTCGCGAACAGCGCGCAGGCCGCGATCGTCCCCGCCGCAACAGTGAACAGAAACAGCGGCGCCCGCACCCGTCCTCGCAGCAGCGGCCCGGCGACGCGCAGGTAAAGCCGCCCCATCCGGCCGATCTCGTGATGGCCACCCGGCGGCGGCGCATCGCCGGCGAAAGCGCGCCGCGAGATGCGGTGCAGCAGCCACGGCGTAATCGTCACGGCAACGACGAACGAGAACAGCATCGCCATCGATGCATTCGCCGGGATCGGGCTCATATAGGGGCCCATCAGCCCGCTGACGAACATCATCGGCAACAGGGCGGCAATGATCGTCAGCGTCGCCACGATCGTCGGGTTGCCGACCTCGGCAACCGCGTCGACGGCCGTGCTGATCAAGTCCTTGCCGCCGCGCGCATGCCAATGCCTGACGATGTTCTCGACCACGACGATCGCATCGTCGACCAGGATGCCGATCGAGAAGATCAGCGCGAACAGGCTGACCCGGTTGATCGTGTACCCCATCAGCCAGGCGGCAAAGAGCGTCAGCAGGATCGTCGTCGGGATCACGACGAACACGACCAGGCCGGCCCGCCACCCGATAGCGAGCGTGATCAGCGCGACAATCGATACCGTCGCCAGCGCCAGGTGAAACAGCAGCTCGTCGGCCTTTTCGGTCGCCGTCTCGCCGTAGTTGCGGGTCACCGTGACCGTGACGTCGTCGGGCACGAGGCGGCCCTTTACGGTCGCGAGGCGACGCAGCAATTCGTCGGCGATCAGGACGGTGTTCGCCCCCTTGCGTTTCGCGAAGGCGATCGTGACGGCCGGCAGGTGCTGCAGGGTGCCAGCGGCGTCGCGGGACAGGGTCCAGGCGCGCCGCTCGGGTTCGGCGCCGCCGACCACAACGCTCGCAACGTCCTTGACATAGACCGGTCGCCCGTCGCGCGACGTCAGCAGCAGCAGCCCGATATCGGGCACGCCCTGCAGGGTCTGGCCGGCCACCACCGGCACCGAACGGTCAAGCTGCGCGAACGCGCCGATCGACGCCGAGCGGTTCGCGTTCTGCAGCTTGTCGACGAGCTGGTTCAACGTGACGCCGTACAGCGCCAGCCGCTCGGGGTCGGGTTCGACGCGGATTTCGTTGGGGCTGCCGCCGACGATGTAGGTGAGCCCGACGTTTTCGGTCTTGATCAGCTCGTGCTGCAGTTCCTGCCCGATCTGGTAGAGGCCGTTATCGTCCCAGCGCGAGGCGGCTTGCGGCTTCGGCGCCAGCGTCAGCGTGACAATCGCAACATCGTTGATGCCGCGCCCGATGATCAGCGGCATCGCAATCCCTTTCGGCAGATCGGCGATGTTGTTGCGGATCTTCTCGTGGATCCGGGTCAGGGCGATGTCTTCGTCGGTGCCGACGAAGAACCGCGCCGTCACCACCACCGCGTCGTCCTCGGTGCTCGAATAGACGTGCTCGACGCCGTCGGTGCCCTTGACGATGTCTTCGAGCGGCCGGGTGATCAGCTCGATTGCATCGGCCGCCTTGTAGCCGTTCGCCGTCACGACGATGTCGACCATCGGCACACTGATCTGCGGCTCCTCTTCGCGCGGCAGCGAGACCAGCGCAATGGCGCCGACAATCAGCGCCGCCACCAGCAGGAGCGGTGTCAGCGGCGAGGTGATGAAGGTGCGGGTCAGAGCCCCGGAGAGCCCGACCTTCATGGCTTGGCGACCATGTCGCCGGGGCGCAGCCCGGCCAGTATCTCGATGCCGCCGCCATCGACCGGCAGCCCGGGCTGCACGACCACTTCGGTGCCGTCCGCGAGCCGGGTATACGCGACCCCGAACCGGCGATAGAGGTAATCGGCCGGGATCACCAGGGCTTGGCGCTTGCCCGTCGCGATATAGACCCGCGTGCGTTCGCCGACGAAGTAGCTGCCGAGACCGCCGACCTCGACATCGGCAACGACCCGCCCCTGATCGATCTGCGGGTAGACGAGGGCGACCCGCCCCTCCCGCATCGTTTCCTCGTCCTCCACCGACGACAGGCCGCGCGCCCCTAGCAGGATGGTGTCGCCTGCCTTGATGAAGCGAGCGTGCCGCTCCGGCAGCTGCAGCCGCAGGATGTAATTGTCTGCCGCGAGCGTTGCGATCGTCTCGCCGGCCATCACGACGCTGCCCGCCGCCACCGGCACCTTCAGCACCCGCCCGGCACCCGGGGCCAGGACGGCGCCCTCGGCGGATTGTTGTTCGATGACCTGATGATCCGACCGGAGCGCCTGCAGCGTCCGCTCGGCGACGTCGAGCCGCGTCCTTGCCTGGTCCAGCGCGACCTGGGTGCCGGCGCCGCTGCGCCGCAGCTCCAGGGCGCGGCTCAGGTCGACCTGCGCCTGATCACGTTCAGCCTGCTGCGCGCGGATGCGCGAGTCGAGCGCCTGCATCCGGAACAGCAGCTTCTGGTCGACGACCATCGCGATGCGGTCGTCGTCACCGACCCGATCGCCTTCCTTGACCGCCAGCACCGTAATCGTGCCGGCGATCCGGGCCCGCGCCGTCAACTCATGACCCGGCTCGACGGTGGCGATGACGGCCTTGCGATCGTCGACCAGCCGCGAGGTCACGGTCACCGACTGGCCGTGAGCGGCAACAATCGGAAATGCGAGCAGCAGCAGGCTCGCCAGCGCAGCACGGGTCATCTGCCGTCCCCAAGACAGGGTCAGGAAAACGCCGACTCGCGGCCGAGGCCGAGGCGCTTGAAGGCGATGGCCGCCGGGCAGAACCCGGTGCTCGACGCAGGCAAGAGATTGGCGCCGACAAACGCCGTCAGCCACCGCCAATACAGGCTGTGCATCTGGCGCAACAGAAGACTGACGAGGATGATGGTTCCGGCAAACATCATTACCGCGCGATCGATCGACATCGGTCTTCTCCTTTCAACTCTGGCTCGGGACTAGAGACGGCGGGGATGCTCACGAGGGTATCGGGAGGCCGGCGGCGGCTCATTGATCCAGGTCAGGGACCGGCGCGGGCTCCGAACCGTTGACCTGCCTCAATGGCCCCGCCGGCAAGGCCTCACGGCATTGGCGCGCGCTTGCGTGATTGGAGGGAGCAATGCCGCAAGTTGTCGTGCTTCGGGCTGGAGATCGGGGATTTCAATGACCTACGGATTGCGCTCGACATCAGCTTCGGATCCGACGCGCGCGAAACGGATGATGCCCGCAGAAAACGCCATCGAGCTCAAGGTGCGCCGCGGCACCAGGGAGCCGGCTTACGAACGGATCATCTTCCGGGCGCTCGGCATCGGGAAACTGAAGCGCGAGCGTTCCCCAATTCTGGCCACCGAGTGACAGCCGAATCGCGAGAAGACTCGCCCAGATCCAGGTATCCGCTGCGGCAGGTTTTAGCCGCCGCCTTTATTGGGTTCGCACCTCGTCGGCGAAGCGCGGCATCACGTCGCGGGCGAAGAGGCGCAGCGAGGCGAGTGCCGGCGCGAACGGCATGGTGTTGAAGTTGACCTGCAGCGAGGCATGCTCGAACGCCCCGAACTCCTGCTGCAGGTGCGCAATCGTCGCCGCGATCTCGTCGGGGGAGCCGATCCAGGCGGCGCCGGACGCGACCTGCGCCGCCGCATTCGACTGCCGCAGGCCCGCGATCACCTTGTCGTATCCGGGGTAATCCTGCGAAACGCGGCCGTCGAGCCAGTCCGAGGCGGCGTCGACCAGCGAGTGCAAATAATTATCGAGCAGCGGCAGGGCAAAGGTCCGGGCGGCATCGCCGTCGGGCGCGCAGTAGAGATGAAAGGCCAGCATCACCTCGCCGGCGCCGGGATGGCCGGCAGCCCGCCAAGCGTGCCGGTAGCTCTCCAACAAAGGCCGCATCTGCGCCGCGCCGAGCGGGATCGCCATCACCGCATAGCCCATCCGGCCGGCGAACTCGAACGATTCCGGCGTCGTCAGCGCCGCGATGTAGAATTTCGGGTGCGGCAGCTGCGTCGGGCGCGGCAGCGAGGTGGTGTTTTCGATCGTGTGAAAGCGGCCGCGATGAGTGACGTTCTCCTGCCGCAGCAAGAGGTCGATCTGCTCGATCCCCTCGCGGAAGCGCGCCACCGACTCGTCCGGTGAGCGGCCGAAGCGGCGGAACTCATGCGGCAGGAAGGCGCGCGCGAAGCCGACATCGAGACGCCCGCCGCTGATCGCGTCGAGCATCCCGATCTCGCCGGCCAGCTTCAGCGGGTGGTTGAAGACCGGCAACAGCGCCCCGGTCACCAGCCGCGCCTGGCGCGTGCGCATCGCCGCCGCCGCCAGGAAGACGATCGGGTTGGGGCTGTAGCCGCCGTATCGGTGAAAATAATGCTCGACGATCCGGATGTGGCGGTAGCCGAGGCGGTCGGCTTCTTCGGCCAGGTCG
This sequence comes from Thiohalocapsa sp., assembly GCA_050257895.1. Classification (GTDB taxonomy): domain Bacteria; phylum Pseudomonadota; class Alphaproteobacteria; order ATCC43930; family CGMCC-115725; genus DATARH01. The sequence continues at coordinate 6,309 of JBLMXS010000255.1, read as the reverse complement.
AGCGCCTCGCGGAAATAGGGCGCCGCCGGCTTTTCCGCCGGACCGACATCCGGAAAGAACTGCACGCCGAACTGCATCGGCCTCTCCCCTGCGCCCCTCCCCATGATCAGGGGGAGGGGCTTGCAACTGCGATTGCCGCGCGCCGCGAGGATAGGATGGCGGGCAGTTGCGTCAAGCGGCGACCGGACCATGATGCCGGGCTTTCTTCGTTATTCTTGGGGATCCCAAGGGACGAGCAGATGGACCAAGCGTTCATCCTCTGGGTCTGCCGCTTGGCATCCCCTGACGAAAACGAGATCGGTAGCCATGAGAATTGCGCTGATTTCTCCATTATACGAAAGCTGTCCCCCACGGCTCTACGGAGGAACCGAACGCGTCGTATTCTATCTATCGGAAGAATTGGTGCGGCTCGGCCATGACGTGACGCTGTTCGCGAGCGGCGATTCGCAGACCTCCGCCGCGCTGCAGCCTTGCTGCAAGGGCGCGCTGCGGCTCGATGCCGCATGCAAGGATCCGCTCGTCCATCATCTGGTGATGTTCCACCGCGTACGGCGACAGGCGGCCGAGTTCGACCTGCTGCATTTCCACACCGAATACCTGCACTTCCCGCTCTTCGCGGAACAGGCGCACAAGACATTGACCACGTTCCATGGTCGGCTCGACCTGCCCGACCTGCCGGCGATGCTGAACGAATTCCCAATGCTGCCGCTGGTGTCGATCTCGAATGCGCAGCGCCGGCCGGTCGCATCGGCGAACTGGCAGGGCACCGTGCTGCACGGCCTGCCGCCGGATCTGCATCGGCTTGGCGACGGCGGCGGCGGGTATCTCGCCTTCCTCGGCCGCATCTCCCCGGAGAAGGGGGTTGCGGAGGCGATCGCGATCGCCCGTCGTGTCGGGATGCCGCTGCAGATCGCGGCGAAGGTCGATCCGTGCGACCGCGAGTATTACGACTATGCCGTCAAGCCGGCGCTGGCGGACGCGGCGATCGAATATGTGGGCGAGATCGGCGAGCGCGAGAAGACCGCCTTTCTCGGCGACGCCGCGGCAATGCTTTTCCCGATCGCCTGGCCGGAACCGTTCGGCCTCGTCATGATCGAGGCGATGGCGAACGGCACGCCGGTGATCGCCTTCCCCAGCGGCTCGGCGCCGGAGGTCATCGAAGACGGGCTCACCGGTTTTCTCGTCGATGGCGTCGAGAATGCCGCAAAAGCGGCGGCATCCTTGGGCTCGCTCGACCGCGCGGCGATCCGCCGCCGCTTCGAGGAACGGTTTACCGCGGAGCGAATGGCGCGCGACTATGTTTCCCTGTACGAGCGCACCGTCGGGTGCGACTGGCGGGCGATCGCGCTGCCGGATGTCAGCGAAGCCCGCCCGGCGGAGGCAGCCGACTAGTCAGGCTGCCCGCAAGGGGGAGCAATGGCAGTCGTCGCAATCCGCAGCGAGGACGAATCGCAGTTTCGCATCGAGGCGACCGAGGCTCTGCGGGAGCCGCGGAGCCGCATCCTGAAGCACGGCGACACGTTCGCCGTGCTCGACCATTTCGGCGATATCGTGGGCGGCGAAGGCAGCCCGGACGGGCTGTATCACCAGGACACCCGCTTCCTGTCGCGCTTCGAATTGCGTCTCAACGGCTCGCGGCCGTTGCTGCTCAGCTCGCATGCGGCCGAGGAGAACTCGGTGCTGCCGGTCGACCTTGCCAATGCCGATACGGTCGACGCCGATGGCAGCGTCTTGAACCGCGAACTGGTCTACGTCAATCGCCGGCAATTCATCTGGAACTCGGCGTATTACGAACTGGTGCTGGTGCGCAATTACGACATGTACGAGCACACCGTGACGCTCGATATCCGCTTCGCCGGCGATTTTGCCGATGTCTTCGAGGTGCGCGGCATGACGCGCCCGCGCCGGGGCAAAAGCCAGGCCGAGAAAACGGCCGCCGACGCGGTGGCGTTGCATTATCGCGGTCTCGACGGCGTCGAGCGGACGACCGGTTTGCGGTTCTATCCGGCGCCGGCCCGCCTCGACACGCAGGCCGCGCGGTTTTCGCTGACGCTCGGGCCGCACCGCTGGTCGCGGCTGGCGCTGCGGGTCGCGTGCGACGCACGACCGGCGGCGGAGTGGAGCCTGCGGCGCTATTACCACGCGCTGCGCTCCTACCGCCACGAGTTCCGCAGCGCCATGGCTCGCGCCGCCCGCGTCGAAGGCGGCAACCCGGTGTTCAACGAACTGGCGCGTCGCTCGCTGTCGGACCTCTACATGCTGAACAGCGAGACCGGCCAGGGCCCCTACCCGCTCGCCGGCATCCCATGGTACAGCACCGCCTTCGGCCGCGACGGCATCATCACGGCGCTGATGATGCTGTGGCTCGACCCAGCAATTGCCAAGGGTGTGCTGTCGTTCCTGGCGGCGACGCAAGCCGACCGCATCGACCGCGAGCGCGACGCCGAGCCAGGCAAGATCCTGCACGAAGTGCGCAACGGCGAGATGGCGCGGCTCGGCGAGGTGCCGTTCGCCCGCTATTACGGCAGCGTCGACGCGACGCCGCTGTTCGTCGTGCTGATGGGAGAGTACTTCCTCCGCACCGGCGATCTCGAGACGGTGCGCCGGCTGTGGCCCAGCGTCGTCGCCGCGTTGCAGTGGATCGATGTTTACGGCGACCGCGACGGCGACGGCTTTGTCGAATACGACCGGCAGAGCGCCACTGGGCTGATCAACCAAGGCTGGAAAGACTCGGCCGACGCGGTGTTTCACGACAACGGCGATCTCGCAGAGGGGCCCATCGCGCTGTGCGAGGTCCAGGGCTACGTGTTCGCCGCCAAACGCCATGCCGCGGTGCTGGCGCGCCAGTTGGGCGATGCCGCAACGGCGTATCGGCTCGAGCGCGAGGCCGAAGAGTTGCGGCGCAATTTCGAGGACGCCTTCTGGCTCGAGGGTCTCTCGACCTATGCGCTGGCGCTTGACGGCGACAAGCGGCCCTGCCGCGTCGTCGCTTCCAACGCCGGCCACACGCTGTTCAGCGGCATCGCCGGCAAAGCCCGTGCCGAGCGCGTCGCCGAGACACTGATGCGGCTGAGCTGCTTCTCCGGCTGGGGAATCCGCACTGTCGGCCGCACCGCGCCGCGCTACAACCCGATCTCCTACCACAACGGCTCGGTATGGCCGCACGACAACGCGCTGATCGCCTGCGGCTTTGCCAATTACGGCTTCAAGGGCGCGGCGCTGCGCATCTTTTCCGGCCTGTTCGACGCCGCCTCATACTGGGAGCCGCGGCGGCTGCCCGAGCTGTTTTGTGGCTTCGTGCGTCGCCACACCGCCCCGACCCTCTACCCGGTGGCGTGTTCGCCGCAGGCCTGGGCCAGCGCCTCGGTCTTTGCCCTGGTGCAGGCCAGCCTCGGTCTGCGCTTCGACCACGGCGCGCAGGAGATCCGCTTTGAGCGGCCGATGCTGCCGGAATTCTTGCCGCATCTGCACGTCTGTGGCTTGCGGCTCGGCGAGGCCTCGGTCGACGTGCTGTTCCACCGCTACGGCGCCGAGGTCGCCGCCACCGTGACACGCCGCGGCGGTCCTGTACGGGTGGTCGTCGTGCAATAGCGTTGGACCGCCGGCGTCCCGCCGGCACAATCCCGCTCAGAGTGGTGCGACTCGATCGGGATCCGCTCTAACGCAGCGACAGGTTATGGACGGCGCTGCCGAAGGCGGCCTGCGGCTGCGACGGCAGGACGCCCAGCGCGTGCTCACGCTGGCGCACGCAAGCCGCGTTGACGTTGTACAGCGAGCGCCAGGTCGACGCCCTGGACAGGCTGCCGAGCAGGCATTCGTCAAAGACGGTGTAGGTGCGATTGGCCTGGCAGCCGAAGGAGGGGCGGTCGCCGCGTGCCGCTGTCAGGATGACGCGGTTCGCCGCCCGCATCGGCGGTCGGGCGAAGGCGCCGCTGTAGCAGCTCGAGACGATGACGGCGGTCGGCGCGCCGCCGCACCCGGCCGACAGCGCGTTCGCCAGCGCTCCCGGCTGCAGGAAATCGCTGCTCGCGGCGAGCCACACGCCTTCGCCGCGTTGGCCGTGCGAGGTGATGAAGACAAAGCAGCCGTCACCCGCCGCGGGGTGCATTGCCGCGATGCGGCCGAGCACCCGCTCGACCGTCGCCGGCTCGACCATCGGATCGGAGACCGCGCGGCCGGCGCTGAGGCGATGGATGCCGGCTGGCGGGACGCCCCGCTGGGTCAGCCATTGCGCCATCGCGGTGACGGCGTTGTCGAACACCGGCTCGGCATTGTCGCCGGCGACCAGCACCGCCTGCCAGCCGGCGGATGCCGTCGCAGCGGCAAACCCCTGGCTGACGGCGAAGGCGAGCGCAAGGGCCAGGAAGAGCATCGAGGTGCGGCGCAGCGGCATCGTTCGGGCTCCGAGGCCGAGTTGCAATGCCGGCGCAATATGGCACTGTTACGACGGCCGCGTCCAATCACCTGCGGCGTGCGGAGTGTCCCATGACCGAGCCGATCGAGCCGGAGGAGTTGAAGAGCCTGCGCCGGCCGCCCGGTCTGCCGTTCCATATCGGCAAGATCGGCCATGTCGTGCTCAATGTCGGCGACGTCGCGCGCTCGGTGCGGTTCTACACCGAGGTGCTCGGCTTCGAGGTCTCCGATGTCTATCCGGATGCGATGGTGCCGGGCGGCATGGCGTTTCTGCGCTGCAACCCGGACCATCACGGGATCGCGCTGGTCGGCGGCCTCGCCGAACCCTCGCGCAGCGCCGAATTGAACCACATCGCTTTCGCGGTGGCGACGCTCGACGAGGTGGTGCGGGCGCGCGACCACCTGCGGCGGCACGGCGTGCCGATCGATTTCGAGGGCCGGCGGCGCGCCGGCTGCCAGATCGCCGTCGAATTCCGCGACCCCGACGGCCACCGGCTGGAGATCTACTGGGGCATCGACCAGATCGGCAGCGACGGCCGCGCCCGGCCAGCGGCCGAATGGAAGGGCGTGCAGGGCATCGACAAGGCGATCGCCGACCCGGTGGCGGGCCAGGACACGACGCTGCAGGATGCTACTCTGCGGCGCCGGGCGCCGGAATAAGCCGCGCTTGCAGGAGATCGCGGATCTCGGTCAAGAGGATTTCTTCGCGCGGCGGCGGCGGGGCCGGCTCCGGCTCCTTATGGCGCGTCAGTCGGTTGAGCTGCTTGACGAGGATGAAGATCGCGAACGCGACGATGATGAACCGCAGAATGGCATTGACGAACAGCCCGTAATTGACCGTCACGGCGCCGGCCGCCTTGGCCGCTGCCAATGTCGGGTAGGAGCCGCCCTTCAGCGTGATGAAGAAGTCGGAAAAGTCGATGCCGCCAAGCGCGAGGCCAAACGGCGGCATGATGATGTCGTTGACGAGCGAGTTGACAATCGTTGTGAACGCGGCGCCGATGATGATCCCGACCGCAAGGTCGATGACGTTGCCGCGCATTGCAAAATCGCGAAATTCGCGCCACATGGCTAGCTCCCCCGTTGACAGCGAAGCCTAGCATGGAAGCCGCCGCCAGCGCAGCCGAGGGCCAGCGCTACACGGTCGTCGTGCGCGGCCTCGTCTTGATGTGCAGCATCGGCATTCGCCGCGCCGAGCGCGAGCGGCCGCAGCGGGTGCGGGTCTCGGTCGCGCTGACGGCGACGCCGGCGGCCGCGGTGCCCGGCGAAGACCGCCGCCGCGTCATCAATTACGAGCACGTCGTCAAGGCCATCCGCACGATCGCCGCCTCCGGCCACATCGACCTGTGCGAAGGCTTTGCGGCGCGCATCTGCGAGGCCTGCTTCACCGATACCCGGGTCGCGCGCATCCGGGTCGAAGTCGAAAAGCTCGACATCTTCGCCGACGCCGAGGCGGTCGGCGCCATCCTCGAGCGCGACCGGCAGGAATGATGCCCACTCTCCTCAACACCCGCTCGTCATGCCCGGACTTGATCCGAGCATCTGTTCGCGATCGGTCAGGCATCTGCAGGTTTCACGCTGATGGCCGGGTCAGGCCCGGCCATGACGATGCGGTGAGCGGCGGCACAGTTTGGGGTAAGGCGCCATGCCGCGCCCGCTGATTGTCGGCATCGTCAACATCACCGAGGATTCGTTTTCCGACGGCGGCCGCTTCCTCGCCCCGGATGCGGCGATCGCGCAGGCGCGCGCCCTCGCCCGCGACGGCGCCGACATTGTCGAACTGGGCGGCGCCGCCAGCAATGTCGCGGCCAACCCGGTCGCGCCGGCCGAGGAGATCGCCCGCCTCGACCCGGTGATGTTGACGATGCCGACAATCAGCGGGCGCGGCATGGCGCC
>JBLMXS010000254.1:0-5781 GCA_050257895.1 Thiohalocapsa sp. | reverse complement strand
AAGGAGTTCGCGCTCGGCAATGCCGGCGCCGGGCTCGGCGCCAAGGCCGGCCGCCTCAAGGGCGGCATCGGCAGCGCCTCGCTGCGGCTCGCCGATGGGACGATTGTCGGCGCGATTGTCGCTGTCAACAGTTGGGGTTCGACGGTGCGGCCGGATTGCGGGCGGCTGTGGGCGGCCGAGCTAGCGCTGCCCGGCGAGATCCCGGCGCAACCGGAGTCGCCGCTAGCGCCGGCGACGCTCGATCCCGAAGATTTCTCAGCCTGCGCCGCCCCGGCTGCCGCCGCCAACACGACAATCGCCGTCGTCGCCACCGACGCGGCGCTCGGCAAGCCCGACTGCCGCCGCCTGGCCATCATGGCGCAGGACGGGCTGGCGCAGGCAATCCGTCCGGCGCACACGCCGTTCGACGGCGACACGGTCTTTGCGCTGGCCACTGGGGCGACTGGGGCGACTGGCGGCGTCACGCCGGCGCTGCTGGGCCGGCTTGGCAGCGCCGCCGCCTTCTGTCTGGCGCGCGCTGTAATGCGGGCGATGATCGCGGCCGAGCCGCTCGGCTTCTACCCCAGCTGGCGGCGGCAATGGGGCGGCGGCTGACTGTGCAGCCGGTCAGGCAGCGTTGCGGGCCTTCTCGGCGACCGGGTCGTAGACCGCGCGGGCGGCCGGGAAGGTGACGCTGACCGTCGTGCCGACGCCGACCTCGCTGGCCAGCTCCAGGCTGCCGCCGTGCAATTCCATGATGGCCTTGACGAGCGGCAGGCCGAGCCCGGTCCCCTGATGGGTCCGCGCCAGCGTCGAATCGACCTGCTCGAACGGTTCGAGCACGCGCGTCAGATCCTCGGCCGCGATGCCGATGCCGCTGTCGCTGACCGTGATCACCACCCCGTCCACCGCGTCGCAATGCCCGGCGATCGTGATGCAGCCGCCGGCCGGCGTGAACTTGATCGCGTTGGTGACAAGGTTGAGCAGCACCTGCTTGGTCTTGCGCTCGTCGGCGCGCAAGAGCGGGAACCCGTCCGGCAATTGCACCGAGTCCGACAGCCCGCCCTCGGCGATCCGCGAGCGCACCAACTGGCGCACCGATTGGATCGTATCGCGCAGGTCGAACACGTCCTCGAACAGATCGAGCTTGCCGGCCTCCGCCTTCGACAGGTCGAGGATGTCGTTGATGATCTGCAAGAGGTGCGTGCCGCTCTCGTGAATGTCGGTGATGTAGGCACGGTACTGCTCGTTCTCGATCGCGCCCAGCACCTCGTTCATCATCATTTCGGAAAAGCCGATGATCGCGTTGAGCGGGGTGCGCAGCTCGTGGCTCATCGTCGCCATGAAGCCCGATTTGCCGCGGCTCGCCGCCTCGGCCTCCTCCTTGGCGATGCGCAGCGCCTCGTAGGCCGCCTCGCGGTCGCGCTGCAGCGCGACGCGGTCGTAGCAGCGGTCGAGCACCGCGAGCAGCGTGTTGAGGTCGCAGGATTTGTCGAAATAGTCGTAGGCGCCGCGGCGCAGCGCCTGGACCGCAGTCTCGCCGTCGAGATCGGTCGTCACCAGGACACAGATCAGCTCCGGCCGCTCGGTCCGCAGCCGCGGCAACAGATCCACGCCGGAGGCGACGCCGCCGAGCCGCAGATCGATCAGCGCCACCGCCGCCGGTTCGATGCCCACAGGCGGCTGCCGCAGCAGCGCCAGCGCCTCATCGGGGGTGGCGGCCGCGTAGGCGCAATAGCCTCTCGGCTCGAGCAGATCGGCAAGCGAATCGGCGTAGCACAGATCGTCGTCGACGATCAGCAGCGAGCGCCGCATGTCATCGTATCCCATCACTACTCCGTGTGTCCGAGCGACACCGCCGATCCGATCGCGGCGAGCAGCGCTGCCGGGTCGAACGGCTTGAACAGCATACCGCACGCTTCCGAGCGCAGCCGCGCATCCTGCTCGGCATCCTCCGGGCCGCCGGTCATCAGCACCGTCGGCACGGTGCGGCCGCATTCGACGAGCCGAGCGTAAAGCTCCGCCCCCGACAGCACGGGCAACCGCAGGTTGAGCAGCAGGCAATCGGCGTGCTCATGGCTGAGCTTTTCCAGCGCGTCGGCGCCGGTCGTCGCGACGTCGACGGCATAGCCGCCGCTTTCGAGAACCGGCACGATGCTGTCGACGAAATCCGGATCGCCGTCGGCCACCAGCACCCGGCCGCGCGGCTTCACCTTGCTTAGCAGCTCGAGCACCTGGGCGGCGCCGAATGGCTTGTAGAGCACGCCCAGCGCGCCTCCTTCGATCGCCTGGGCGACGAGCTGCTCGACGCTGAACCCGGTCATCATCATGACCTGCGCTGTCGGCCGGATCTTTTTCAGCTCGAGAAACGTGTCGACACCGTTGATGCCCGGCAGCTTGACGTCGAGCAGCACGAAATCGAAGTCGCCTTCGCGAAACTGCTCGATCGCCTCTTCGCCGCTGTTGGCGATCTGCGCCGAGTGGCCGCGCAGCTCGATGACGTCCGCCAGGCTCTCGGCGTGATCGCAATCGTCATCGACAATCAGAACGTGTTTCATGCTGCTGCCTTCATATCGGCAACCGTCTCGGCGGCGAGCGGCAGGCGGACGCGGACAGTGGTCCCGCTGCCCAAAAAGCTGTCGACTTCGATGACACCGCCGTGCTGGTTGACAATCTGCTTAACGGTGGGAAGCCCCAGCCCGGTCCCGAAACTCTTGGTGCTGAACAGCGGCTCGAAAATCCGCTGCAACGTGTCGGGAGCGATGCCGGGCCCGGTATCGGTGATCGTCAGCGTGAGTTCCTCATCGGCCGCCATCGTGCGCAGCGTGATGCGCTTGTCGCGATCGGGCGGCAGCTCGGCCAGGGCGTGCGTCGCGTTCTCGACGAGATTGATGATGACTCGGCGCATGCGGTCGGGGTCGATCGGCACCAGCGCGCCGTCGGCGGCAAGCTCGCTCTCGAGGACGACCGGCGCGGCGACATGCTGCTCGGAGGCGACCTCGGCGAGCCAGGCGTCGAAGGCGACGCTGCTGCGGTTGAGGTCGCGGTTGCGGGTGTATTCGAGCAGGTCGGAGATGATCCGGTCGCAGCGCTCGATGCTGCGCTCCATCCGCCCGATCGGCCGGTCGAGCTTGAGCCCACCGCCGGTTGCCAGCTCCTTCACGGTGAACAGCGTGTTGCGGATCGCGCTCAACGGGTTGCGCAGCTCGTGCGCCACGGTCGCGGTCAGCTGTCCCAGCACCGACAGGCGCTCGCTCTTGAGCAGCTCCGCTTCGGCTGCCAGGCGGGCCCGCTCGACCTCGATCTTTTCGGCATTGAGGGCGGCAATCGCGTTGTCGGCGCGGATCGCCGCGAGCGCCGCATGGGTTTCGAACTGGCGGGCGATCAGATACACCATGATGCCGATCGCCATTGCGACGACGACCGCAAACCCGGCAAACCACATCCCCTGGTGGGTCCAGCCGCCGAGCGCCTGCTCGGCGTTGCGGCTGACCGAGACCGCGGCCGGAAAGTCGGGCAAAGCATGCAGCGCTTCGAGCCGCCACGAGCCGTCCGCCGCCTTCGCCTGGCGGACCATCGGCACATTGCGGTGGACGAACAGCGCGCCGATATCGCCGGCCTTGCCGATCTGGCCGATCCGGTCGGGACGATCGGGCGAGCGCACGAGCAGCATGCCGTCGGCGCGCAGCAGGCTGATCCGCGCATCGGGCGGCAACGCGCTGGAGGCGAACAGATCGCCCAGCGCAGGCGCCGCGACGATGCCGATGACGGAGCCCGCGCTTCCCTCTTGCGTCGCCGCCAGGCGATGCACCAGCGGGATACCGATAGCACCGGTCTGCCGATCGCGCACCGGCGCGCCGAGCGTGCCGCCGGTCCGGCGCGGCGGCACGGCATCGGCGGCTGGCCACGCTCCGGCATGCGCGAGGGCGGCGCCGTCCGGACCGACGATCGCGACCGCGGCGAGGTTGCGCACATGCGTGAGCTTGTTCTGCAGCAGCGCGGCGATCTCGGGCGTGGCGGCGGTCTGGCGCAGATCGCCGTCGGCACGGCCGAGGCGATCGGCGATGTCGCCGAGCTGCGCGTCGATCGCGCTCAGCATTTGGTTGCTGGCGCTGGCGAGCAGCGCGTCGATGCGCGCCAGTTCGCCTTCGGTGTGCGTTTGCGTTTTCTCGCGCAGATCGTTGGTGGCGATCCCGGTTGCGAGCAGGATCGCAATGATCAGGGCAATCCCGGAGGCGATCAGCAGCGTCACCGGACGAATTCCGGAGACTTCTTCGATCCGCCGCGCTACCGGCGCATGCCTTGCCAAGAAAGCTGAACTCATGCTGGAACCTCGGCCGCTGGATAGCCGAGTGATCCCGTAAATGGGTTGAAGAACTCTTAAAGCGGAGCTCTGTACGCTCAATAGTTGTGAGATACAACCCGAATCAACCTGCGCCGCCTGCCTGATCGCGTGCGCGAAGCTCCGACGACGAGGTATCGACGCGGAAACGTTGCTCTGGGATCTCGGTGAAGAGATCGGCATAGCGCTGCGGTACCGGGATGTCGTTCAGAGAGCGGACGCGCCCCGCAGCGTCGATGCGCACCGCCACCAGAAACCTCCCTCCGGAATTGGCGATTTCCTCGAGCGCCATGTGCATCCGCCCCTCATCATTGCCGTAATACTGCGGCCCGAACAGCCGCTCCGCGGTATCGGCGCCGACGACAAAGGTCGTCCCCGGAAACAATCGCGACTTTTCGACGAACGTGGCCGCGCGCGTCAGTTCGACCGGCGCCTTCCAGGCGAATTGCGCCAGCCGGTGCCTCACCGTCGCGCCGGCCAGCGCCGGCTTGTCGACATTACTGACGGAGATCTCGAACGCCACGGGCTGCTGGCTGAACTCTTCGGCGATCCGCGCCAGCAGGACATGCCCCTTGTGCATCGGATTGAAGGATCCCGGGAACAGCACGCAAGGAGGCGGCGCCGACAGCATCATCTGGCCATCGGGCTGGACCGTGACGCGGTCGAGTTCGCCCGAGAGGAGCCGATCGATCGTGTCTCCGGCCGCGACAACCGTCTCGGCATAATCTTCATCGGCATCGAACAGGCTGCGCGGCGACGCCGCGGCCGCCCCGCAAGCGCGCGCCAGCCACAGCACGATCGCGCGCGACACGAGGTCTTCTTCGGCGGCGCGGTCGCGTCGGCCCTTGGCCAGCATGCAGGTGCAGTGCGCGATACCGGCGGCGTTGGCGAAGGCTATGTGCAAGCGGTGCTCGCCGCGACGGGGGCGATCGCTCACCAGTGCCGCCGTCGCCCCGAGGCCCACCAAGTCACTGCCCGCCGGCGCCAGCGCGGCGGCTCGCGCCCGCGCGGCTCGCGCCATCGCGATTGCGGTGTCGGCGCTCGATGCCTGTGCCGGCGCAAACCCGAGAAATCTCGCGAGCGCCAGCCCGTCATACGGAACTTGCGCCTCGATCAACAGCCGCGAGCCGCCGGGAACACGCAGCAGCTCGGCGATTGCGCCGCTCCCGCCGCCGGTGATCGCGAGCGCCGCCTTGCATCCCGATGCGTGGACTGCGGAGATCAATTGTTGCCATGCGGCGTCCGACGGGCCCATGGTCGAGCGTGGTCCGAAGCTGAACATGTCGCGGGAAGCGTGAAAGAGGGCCACGGCGGAGTCAACAGCGTGCACACCCCGTCCCGACAGCTGCCGACGCCCGCGGCCTGCTTTCCTCAGGGAAAAAGATAGAAGGTGAAGCGTTCATCACGTTTCGCGAGAGAGGAATTTCGGATGGGCGCCACGAACAACTCTGGACCATCTG
>JBLMXS010000253.1:0-2643 GCA_050257895.1 Thiohalocapsa sp. | reverse complement strand
GCCGCGGACGCTGCGGGCGTGGCGATGGTGTTCACGGGCATGCGGCACTTCCGGCATTGAGGGGGGCCTGGGACCGCGGGCGTCTCGCCCATAGGCGCTAACTTTGGGGATTGAACGAAGCCGCTATCGCGGCGGGGTGTCGGGGGGTTTTGGCGGGATGATGGCGTGAGGAGCCTCCTGCCTGAGAGGATGGGGTGTCGCAACCCACTCTCAGACAGGAGTTTTCAGATGGCTACGATGAGCCCTCTGCGCCGGCGCATGATCGAAGACATGACGATCCGCAATCTGTCGCCGGCGACGCAGCGATCCTACATCCATGCGGTCGCGAGATTCAGTGATTATTTCGGTCGATCCCCTGCCAAGCTGACACTGGACGACGTGCGGACTTACCAGGTCCATCTCGCCTCGACGGGTGTGGCCTGGGGCTCGCTGAACCAAGTCGTGTGCGCCTTGCGGTTCTTCTATGGGGTGACGCTCGACCAGGCGACCATCCCGGAACGCATCCCTTACGCCCGCGAGCCGCGCAAGCTGCCGACCGTCCTGAGCGCCGAGGAGGTCGTGCGTTTCCTGGAGGCGGTTTCGAGCCTGAAGGCGCGCGTCGCGCTGACGACCGCCTATGCGGCGGGGCTCCGGGTTTCCGAGGTCGCAGCCCTAAAGGTGGCCGATATTGAGAGCGACCGCATGGTGATGCGGATCGAGAACGGCAAGGGCGGCAAGCAGCGCTATGTCATGTTGTCGGCGCCGCTGCTCGGCGTTTTACGCAGCTATTGGCGACTGACCAAGCCGTCGCCGTATCTGTTTCCCGGACGAACGCCCGATAAGCCCATCGAGCCGACTGTGCTGCATGCGGCCTGCCGGTCCGCCGCCGCCGCGGCCGGGATCGACAAGCGCGTCAGCGTGCATGTGCTGCGGCACAGCTTCGCCACGCATCTCCTGGAGAGCGGGACGGATATCCGCATCATCCAGGTGTTGTTAGGCCATGAGAACCTTTCGACGACGGCGCGCTATACGCGGGTCTCGACCGGCCTCATCGCTGCGACGGCGAGCCCCTTGGATCGGCTTTCGCTGGACGTGACGCCGCCGGAATAGGCGGTGCGGCCGGCGCCGGCGTTCGAGCTCGCCGACGTCGTCCGCCGCCACGGCGAGGCTTACGCGAAGGAGAACGCTGGTCATCTCGGACGCGGCGAACGGCGCGTGCTGGCGGCCATCGCCGCCTGCCGCACGGCGGCGCTCGGCGGTCATGTCGAGCGCTGCGACGATTGCGGCCTGACGCGCATCGCCTACAATTCCTGCCGCAACCGCCATTGCCCCAAGTGTCAGGGGGCGGCGCGGGCGCAATGGCTGGCGGATCGCCAAGCGGAGTTGCTGCCGGTCCCCTATTTCCATGTCGTGTTCACCCTGCCACCGGCGGCGGCCGAGATCGCCTTCCAGAACAAGGCGCTCGTCTACGGCCTGCTGATGCGCTCGGCGGCGCAGGCTCTCAGCCTTCTCGCCTCCGAGCGCCTGAAGGCCAGGCTCGGCCTCATCGCCGTCCTGCACACCTGGGGCCAAACGCTCACCCACCATCCTCACGTCCATTGCCTCGTTCCCGGCGGCGGCGTTGCGCTCGACGGCGGAAGGTGGGTCGGCCGCAAGCCAAACTTCCTATTGTCGGTCCGCGCCCTGTCGAAGACCTTCCGGCGGCTGTTCCTCGACGGCTTGCAAGCCGCGTTCGCGCGCGGAGAACTCGGCTTCTTCGGCGATCTGACGCCGCTCGCCGAACCCGATGCCTTCGCCCAGCGCCTTCGCGGGCTTCGCCAGAGCCCGTTCGTCGTCTACGCCAAGCCGCCCTTCGGCGGGCCGGGGCGCGTGCTGGCCTACCTCGCCCGCTACACGCACCGCACCGCCATCGGCAATTCCAGGCTGGTCGACGTCTCCGACTCGCAGGTGGCGTTCCGGTACAAGAACTATCGCCGAGGCGGGCGAAGCGGCGTCATGCGGCTTGGCGCGCATGAGTTCCTGCGCCGCTTTCTCCTTCACGTGCTGCCCGACGGCTTCCACCGCATCCGTCATTATGGCTTCCTCGCCAAGGGCGATCGCGGCGACAATATCGCGCGTGTGCGTCAACTCCTGCACGTCGTCTGCGAACCGCGCGAGAGCGCCGATCCGGCGGCGCAAGCCGAAAAGCTGGAAGCCGACGTCGCATTCGGCATGTTCGCGCGCTGCCCCGACTGCGGCGGCCTCATGCGCCGCATCGAGATCGTCGCGCCTCGCCCCGCCGGCGCCTTTCGCTGCGACACGTCATGACCAATTCCGACGCGGTCCCGAATCCCCGGCGTTCTGTCGCCTCGGTCGCCTACTTTTGCGACCGTCGATGGCGCGGCTCGTCCGCGGCTACAGATGTGAGCCTCACCGCGAGCCAAAACTCGCAAGGCTGCGGCGCTGCTCAGCGAGCCGTCAGCCATCAACACACCGGTAGCGCCTGCCGTCGGCGCCAAAAACCGGGCCAAGGGCCGGCAACGCTCGCCGCGCGCCGGTCAGCGTCTGCGCTTCACCCATAGCGCCACTTCCTGACCGCGCCTCCGTTCAATCCGGCTTATATGAGGTCGCCTCCGCCATCGCTTCCCCACGCAAGCGGGCGACCTCACATAACCCTCCAGATTC
>JBLMXS010000252.1:0-12244 GCA_050257895.1 Thiohalocapsa sp. | reverse complement strand
TTGCTCTGCCCCCTTCCGCCCACCCAACGCTCCCCCGCGAGCGGGGGAGGGGAACGCTGGTGCGCCCCCGATTGTTCCCTCCCCCGCTGGCGGGGGAGGGTTAGGGTGGGTATTGGCTTGCCGAGCCCGAGAAGGGTCAGGCGGCATTTCGCCGTTTGTGCGACCGCGTGACGCAAGATGTTGCGCCTTTGGCGGGCCGGGCCGAGTTGTCGCCTCGCCGGGCTTTGGTGTAGGGTCCGCCCGATTGGTTCGCCGCCTCCTATTGGACCGCGGGCATTTTGCCCGCCACCAGGCGGGCGGGACGCCCGCGGTCCGATCGGGGCAGGTTTGCTTCCGACCGCACGCGTCCTCGCCGAAAGGGGCTGCCACGACATGGTTGGGTTGATTCACAAGAGGCTAGCAGCGGGTTGGCGGCGCAGCGCGGTCACCCTGGCGCTGGCGCTGGTCACTGTCGGGGTGCTGATGGCGGTGGCCGGGGCGGCCGAGCCAACCCCTTGGGAAATCGGCATGCAGCCGCCGGCGACGCCGGTCAAGGACCGCATGAACGATTTCCACAACGAACTCCTGGTGATCATCACGCTGATCACCGTCTTCGTGCTCGGCCTTCTCCTATACGTGATGGTGCGCTTCCGCGCCGAGCGCAACCCGATCCCGACCCGCACCTCGCACAACGCGGTGATCGAGATCATCTGGACCGTCGCGCCGGTGCTTATCCTCGTGGCAATCGCGATCCCGTCCTTCAAGCTGATGTACTACATGGACCGCGAGCCCAACGCCGACATGACGGTCAAGGTCATCGGCCATCAATGGTACTGGGAATACAACTACCCCGATCAGGGCAATCTCGATTTCAACAGCAACATCATCCCGGACGACCAGCTGAAGCCGGGGCAGAAGCGGCTGCTCGAGGTCGACAACCCGCTGGTGGTGCCGGTCGGCGCCAAGGTGCGGGTGCTGGTGACCGGCACCGACGTCATCCACAGCTGGTTCATTCCGTCGTTCGGGGTGCAGGAATACGCCATCGTCGGCCGCACCAACGAGACCTGGTTCCAGGTAGAGCGGCCGGGGGCTTATTACGGCGAGTGCAACCAGATCTGCGGCATCAACCACTCGCGCATGCCGATCAAGGTCGTCGCCGTCTCCAAGCCTGATTTCGACAAATGGCTGGCCGACGCGAAGAAGAAATTCGCCGCCGCGCCGGCTGCAACGGAAAGCGATACGACACGCCTCGCCGCGGCGGCCGCCGGCCGGCAACTGACAGCGCCCGGGAACTGACAGCGCAAAGGGTCTCTCTCCATGGCTTACCATGACGCCACCGCCGAGCATGCGGCGCATGACCACCGGCCGGGCTTCTTCGTCCGCTGGCTGTTTTCCACCAACCACAAGGACATCGGCACGCTCTATCTGTGCTTTGCGATCTTCGCTGGGCTGTTGGGCGGGGCGCTGTCCGTCGTCATGCGCGCGCAGCTGATGCATCCCGGCAACACGCTGATCGACAACGAGCAGCTATACAACGTCATCATCACCGCGCACGGCCTGATCATGGTGTTTTTCGTGGTCATGCCGGCGACCTTCGGCGGGTTCGGCAACTGGTTCGTGCCGTTGATGATCGGCGCGCCGGACATGGCCTTCCCGCGGATGAACAACGTCAGCTTCTGGCTGCTGGTGCCGTCCTTCCTGCTGCTCCTCGCCTCGACGCAGTTCGGCGCCGGCGAGGGGGTCAACGGCGCCGGCGCCGGCGTCGGCTGGACGGTCTACGTGCCGCTGTCGGGCGCGAGTCCCGCGGGGCATCCGGGCCCCTCGGTCGACATGGTGATCTTCGCGCTGCACCTCGCCGGCGCCTCCTCGATCATGAGCTCGATCAACTTCATCACGACCATCTTCAACATGCGCGCGCCGGGGATGACCTTGCACCGCATGCCGCTCTTCGTGTGGTCGATCCTGGTGACCGCGTTCCTGTTGCTCTTGGCCCTGCCGGTGCTGGCCGGCGCCATCACGATGCTGCTGACCGACCGCAATTTTGGCACGACGTTCTTCGACCCGGCCGGCGGAGGCGATCCGCTCCTCTTCCTGCACCTGTTCTGGTTCTTCGGCCATCCCGAAGTCTACATCATGATCCTGCCGGCCTTCGGCATGGTGTCGCAGATCATTTCGACCTTCTCGAAGAAGCCAATCTTCGGCTATCTCGGCATGGCCTACGCGATGGTTGCGATCGGCGGCATCGGCTTTGTGGTGTGGGCGCACCACATGTTCACGACCGGCATCAATGTCGACACGCGGGCCTATTTCACTGCCGCGACGATGGTCATTGCGGTGCCGACCGGCGTTAAGATCTTCTCGTGGATCGCGACGATGTGGGGCGGCTCCCTCGAATTCAAGACGCCGATGCTGTGGGCGATCGGCTTCATCTTCCTGTTCACGCTCGGCGGGGTCACCGGCGTCGTGTTGGCCAATGCCGGCGTCGACTTCGCGCTGCACAACACCTATTACGTCGTCGCGCATTTCCACTACGTCTTGTCATTGGGCGCGGTGTTTGGGCTTTTTGCCGGGTTCTACTACTGGATCGGCAAGATGTCCGGGTACCAGTACAACGAGACCTACGGCAAGATCCATTTCTGGACGACGTTCATCGGCGTCAACCTGACCTTCTTCCCGCAGCATTTCCTCGGGCTGGCCGGCATGCCCCGGCGCATCCCGGACTATCCCGAGGCGTTCGCCGGCTGGAACTTCGTCTCCTCGATCGGCGCCTTCATCTCCTACGCCTCGACGCTGTTTTTCGTGTTCGTGATCTTCGACACCTTCTTTGCCCGGCGCCGGGTCCCCGCCAATTATTGGGGCGAGGGGGCGACGACGCTGGAATGGACGTTGTCGTCGCCGCCGCCGTTCCACTCCTATGAGGAGCCGCCGGTGATCACCCCCGCGGCCGCGCATTAGTCGGATGCTTTCTTCATCGTCATTCCGGGGCGCGGCCGGCGGCTGCGAGCCCGGAATCCAGGAACACCGCGCCGTGTTCCTGGATTCCGGGTTCGCCGCGTCGCGGCGCCCCGGAATGACGAGATTGGGAGAGCCGGCGACGCCGGCAGCAACACCATGAGCGAACTCCCGATGACGGTCGCCTCCCCGTATGCCGGCGCCGCCGTCGCCGACTACGTGCAGATCCTGAAGCCCAGGGTGATGTCGCTGGTGGTCTTTACGGGGTTTGTCGGCCTCGTGATGGCGCCCGGTCACCTGCACCCGGCGCTGGCGGTGGTGGCGGTGCTGTGCATCGCGGTTGGCGCCGGCGCGTCGGGCGCCATCAACATGTGGTACGACCGCGACATCGACGCGGTGATGCGGCGCACCGCCGACCGGCCGTTGCCGGCCGGGCGCATGCTGCCCGGCGAGGCGCTCGGCTTCGGGATCGTGCTGGCGGTCGGCTCGGTCACGGTGATGGGACTGGCCGTCAACTGGGTGGCGGCCGAGCTGCTGGCGTTGACCATCGCGTTCTACGTCTTTGTCTATACCGTCTGGCTGAAGCGGCGGACGCCGCAGAACATCGTCATCGGGGGCGCCGCCGGCGCCTTGCCGCCGCTGGTCGGCTGGGCAGCGACAAGCGACGGGGTCGGCTGGGGCGGCGTTGCGCTGTTCGCGATCATCTTTTTCTGGACCCCGCCGCATTTCTGGGCCCTCTCGCTCTACCGCGCCGGCGAATATGCCAAGGCCGGCATCCCGATGCTGCCGGTCGTGGCGGGCCCGCGTGAGACCAAGCGGCAGATGCTGCTCTACACGCTGGTGCTGTGGCCGGCGACATTGGCGCCGTGGCTGCTCGACATGGCCGGCCCCCTCTACGCGCTGTGCGCCGCCCTCCTCAGCCTCCTCTTCACGGCGAGCGCGATCCGCCTGCGGCACGCCGAGGGCGCCGCCGCCGAGCGAAGCGCGCGGCAGATGTTCGCGTTCTCGCTGCTCTATCTGTTCCTGATCTTCGCGCTGCTGCTGGCCGGCCACCTCGGGAGTTCGGCATGAGCGTGGAGGCGCCGCCAGTGGACAGCGGAATGGACAGCGGCCATGACGAGCGCCTTCGCCGGATGCGGGCGCGCAACCGCGCCCTCCTCGCGGTGCTGCTTGGCCTCGTCGTGCTGTTCTACGTCATCGCCATCGTCCGCATGAGCGGGGGCTGAGGGATGGCCGCGCCAACCGGCCGGCGACGGCACGGCGCTACCGCTCTGATCCTGGTCGCGGTGGTGGCCGGCATGGTCGGGCTGTCGTTCGCCTCGGTGCCGCTCTACAGCGTGTTTTGCGCCGCGACCGGGTTCGGCGGCACGACCCAGCGCGCGACCGCGGCGCCGAAGAAAGTCGACGCCGCGCTCATCACGGTGCGCTTCGACGCCGACATCGCACCCGGTCTCGGCTGGGACTTCTACCCGCTAACGCGCGAGGTCAAGGTTCACCCCGGCGAGCGCCATGAAGTCTTCTTCCGCGCCATCAACCGCACCCCCGAGGCGGTCACCAGCCGCGCCACCTACAACGTCACGCCGGCCAAAACCGGGATCTATTTCGATAAGCTGCAGTGCTTCTGCTTCGACGAGCAGACGCTCGCTTCCGGCGAGAAGAAGGACATGGGCGTCGTGTTCTTCGTCGATCCCGACCTGGTGCACGATCCCGGCACCAGCGACGTCCGCACGATCACGCTGTCGTACACGATCTTCCGGGTGCATGACGCGAAGGCGCCGACCGCCGCCGCCGAACCGCGCCCGCCAGTCAAAGCCAACTAATGGCAACCGAGCGGCAACCAGCGACACCAGCAACCGGGGCAGAGCGAGATGACCGATATCCACGTTGACGCCCATGGCCATGCCGTCGCTCACGGCGATGCCCACGGTCACGGCGCCCCGAAGCATCCCTACCACCTGGTCGATCCGAGCCCGTGGCCGATCGTCGGGGCGATCGCCGCCGGCCTGATGGCGACCGGCGGCGTCGTCTTTATGCATGCCGGCCACACCTGGTGGCTGTTGATCATCGGCCTCGTGGCAGTGCTCGGCACGATGGCCGTGTGGTGGCGCGACGTCATCCGCGAGGCGACCTTCCAGGGCATGCACACGCCGGTCGTGCAGCTCGGGCTGCGCTACGGCATGGCCTTGTTCATCGCCTCCGAGGTGATGTTCTTCTCGGCCTTCTTCTGGGCCTTCTTCTCATCGGCATTGTTTCCGGTCGAGGGCGTATGGCCGCCGAAGGGCATCCATCCGTTCGACCCGTTCGAGTTCCCGTTCCTCAACACGCTGATCCTGCTGCTCTCCGGCACCACCGTGACCTGGGCGCACCATTCGCTGCTCGAGGGCAACCAGAAGGGGCTGATCCAGGGCCTCATCGTCACCGTCCTGCTCGGCATCAGCTTCACCTGCATCCAGGCCTACGAATACAGCCACGCGGCGTTTCACTTCACCGGCGGCATATACCCCTCGACCTTCTTCATGGCGACCGGCTTCCACGGTTTCCACGTCATCATCGGCACCTGCTTCCTGGCGGTGTGCCTGTGGCGGGCGACACAGGGCCATTTCAAGCCAGACCATCATTTCGGGCTGGAGGCGGCCGCCTGGTACTGGCATTTCGTCGACGTCGTCTGGCTCTTCCTGTTCGTCTGCGTCTATTGGTGGGGCATGGGGAGCGCCGTTCCGGAGGGCGGGCTGGCCGGTTAGATGAGCGACGATCTCGGGCGTCTCCCCGCTGTCTCGCCGGCCCGCGCGGCACTACTGTGCCGCTGCCCGCGCTGCGGCGAGGGGAGGCTGTTCGCCGGCCTATTGACGGTGCGCCCAGCCTGCCCGGTCTGCGGCCTCGACCTGTCGGCGCAGGATGCCGGCGACGGGCCGGCGGTGTTCGTCATCCTGTTCCTCGGGCTGATCGTCGTCGGCCTCGCCGCGGTCGTCGAAATCAAGTTCGCGCCGCCGATCTGGGTCCACCTGATCCTGTGGACGCCGCTGATCCTCGGCGGCGCGATCCTGATGCTGCGGCCGCTCAAGGCCGGGCTGATCGCGCTGCAATACCGGCATCACCTGCTGCACATGCCGCCGGCGGCGCCGCATTAGGCCGAGCCTCGGTCGATTTGAACCACCCCAAAGGATTTGTCATCCGCGGGCTTGAGCCGAGGATCCACGTAGATGGCCGGATCAAGCCCAGCCATGGCCATCCGGGGGCAGTGCAAACTGACCCGGACCTCCGCTAGGCCTGCCCCGAATGCTCGGGTTCCGCCCGCGCCTGGCGCCGACGCTGTTCATGCTGCCGGTCATCGTGGTCTGCGTCGCGCTCGGGGTCTGGCAAATCCAGCGCCTGCACTGGAAAGAGCGCCTGATCGCGCAACGCGAGAGCGCGCTGACCGCGCCGCCGGTCACCGCGCCGATCGATCCCGCCGAGGCGGCACGGCTCGAATTTCATCGCGTCGTCGCGACCGGCCGCTTCCTCTACGACAAACGGATCCTGCTGCATGCGATCGGAGCCGAGGGCGGCATCGGGTTCGACATCTGGACGCCGCTGCGTCTGGAGGACGGGCGCACCCTTTTCGTCGACCGCGGCTTTATCCCGAGCGAGCTTGCCCGGCGCGGCGGTGACGCCGCCGGCGACAGCGAAACCCGCGCGACCGTTCGCGGCATTCTGCGGCTGGCGCCGCCGGTAAAACCGGGTTGGTTCGTACCGGACAACACGCCCGGCCAGGGCGAGTGGTTCTGGCCGGACCTTCAGGCGATGGCGCAGGCGGAGGGGCTCCCTGCCCCCGCCTCCTACTACATCGCGGCCGAGGGGGCGGCGAAGCGGGGCTCCTGGCCGCGCGGCCGCGCCAGCCTGCCGCGGCTGCCGAACAACCATCTGCAATATGCCGTCACCTGGTTTTCGCTCGCCGCCGCCGGCATCGTCATTTATGTCCTGTCGCAGCGCGGCGAACGCAAGCGCGGAGACGGCGATGACGAGGACCGCATACCCCGAACTTGAAACCCGCTTCGACCGGCTCGGCGCGGTCGAGGAGGCGATCGCCGTGCTGCACTGGGACGCCGCGGCGATGATGCCGGCGGGCGGCGCGGCGGCCCGCGGCGAGCAGCTGGCGGCATTGCGCGTCATCGCCCACCAGCTGCTGACAGCGCCCGAGATCGGCGATCTCTTGGCCGAAGCCGAGGCCCAGGCGACGACGCTCGGGCCGTGGCAGGCCGCCAATTTGCGTGAGATGCGGCGGCGCTGGCGGCATGCCTCGGCGGTGCCGGAGGCGCTGGTGATGGCCGTGTCGCGAGCCCGCTCGCAATCGGAGAGCGCTTGGCGGCAGGCCCGCCCCGCCGACGATTTCGCCGCCGCCCTGCCCGGGCTGGCGCAGCTTCTCCTCCTCACCCGCGAGGTCGCAGCGGCAAAGGCCGCATCCCTCGGCACCAGCCCCTACGAGGCGCTGCTCGACCAGTACGAGCCCGGGATGGCGACGGCGACGATTGACCGCCTGTTTGGCGAGATCGCCGGCTTCCTGCCGTCGCTGCTCGACGCCGCTCTGGCGCATCAGCGGCGGCGGCCGGCTCCGCCTGCGCCGACAGGGCCCTTCGCGATCGCCGACCAGCGCCGCGCCGCAATACTGCTGATGCAGCGCATCGGCTTCGATTTCGAGCACGGTCGACTCGACGAGAGCGCCCATCCGTTCTGCGGCGGCACCTCGGATGACGTGCGGCTGACGACGCGCTACGACGACGGTGACTTCGCCAAGGCGCTGATGGGGACCCTGCACGAGACCGGCCACGCCCTCTATCAGCGCGGCCTGCCGTCCGAGTGGCGACGCCAGCCGGTGGGCCGGGCGCGGGGCATGGCATTGCACGAAAGCCAATCGCTGTTCCTCGAGATGCAGGTATGCCGCAGCCCGGCTTTTGCAGCCTTTGCGGCGCCATTGCTGCGCTGGGTGTTCGGCGGCGACGGCCCGGCATGGCAGGCCGAGACCTTTCATCGCCGCCAGGTCATGGTGCGTCCGGGACCGATTCGCGTCGACGCCGACGAGGTCACCTACCCGGCGCATGTCATCCTGCGCTACCGGCTGGAGCGGGCGATGATCGCGGGCGACCTGCATCCGGGCGAGCTGCCGGCCGCGTTCAACGACTCTCTGCGCGAGCTGATCGGCGTGATCGCGCCAAGCGACCGTGACGGTGTGCTGCAGGACATCCACTGGTATGACGGCTATTGGGGCTATTTCCCAACCTACACGCTCGGCGCGCTGATCGCGGCGCAGCTGTTCCAGGCGGCGCGCGCCGCTATGCCTGACATCGCCGAGCGCATCGCCGCCGGGGATTTCGCGCCGCTCATTGCCTGGCTGCGGGCGCAGGTGCACGCCCGCGGGTCGTCGATGCCGACCTCGGAGATCATTGCCGACGCCACCGGCGCGCCGCTCGCCACCGCCGCCTTCGAGCGCCACCTGCGCGAGCGCTATCTCGGCTAGCCGGTCCTATCTCCACGGCGAGGTTTACAGCGCCGCTTCAACCGGCCATATGTCGCCCCGCCTCCTGTCATCGCGCGGGGCGTGGGCCGAGACAAAGCCGCAGGCAGGGCGTTTAGCCAGGGATAAATCCTGCCAGGGACAATCCTCCAGGGGGAACCCAGTGTTTGATGCAGCTCCTGCCCAGCAACCGAGGCATCCGGTCGATCTCGATCATGAGCGCGGGATGGCCCGCAACCGTTTCGAGAGCGTGCGCCGCGACAGCGAAACGCTTGCCGCCAACCTGACGGCCGAGGACCAGGCGATCCAGTCGATGCCCGACGTCAGCCCGACGAAGTGGCATCTGGCGCATACCAGCTGGTTTTTCGAGACCTTCATCCTGCAGCCCCACGATCCGGGCTACCGGCCGTTCGATGCGGCGTTCGCTTACCTCTTCAACTCGTATTACGAGGCGGTCGGTCCGCGGCATCCGCGGCCAGAGCGCGGTCTGTTGTCGCGCCCGACCGTCGACGCCGTCGCCGCCTATCGCGACCATGTGACGGCGGCGGTGCTGGCGCTGATCGAGACAGCCGAGACGGCGACTTGGCGCGAGATCGCCACGCTGCTCGAACTCGGCCTCAACCACGAGCAGCAGCATCAGGAGCTGATCCTGATGGACATCAAGCACGTGTTCTCGGTGAACCCGCTGTTGCCGGCCTATAAGGCGCCGCGCCTGTATCCGGTCGCCGCCGCCGCTCCGGCGCGCGCGTTGGTCGAGTTCGCCGGCGGGCTGTGCGAGATCGGCCATGACGGGCAGGGTTTTGCCTTCGACAACGAGGGGCCGCGCCACAAGGTGTGGCTGGAGCCGTTCCGCCTGGCGACGCATCCGGTTACCTGCGGCGAGTATCTCGAATTCATCGCCGACGGTGGCTACCGCCGGGCGGAATTGTGGCTGTCGGACGGCTGGGCGACGGTGCAGCAGCAGGGCTGGCAGGCGCCGCTCTACTGGCGGTGCGAGCCTGCCTCGGCGAAGGCCGGGGGCGAGTGGCGGCTCTTCACGCTGTCGGGCGAGAAGCGCATGGACCCCGCCGAGCCGGTCTGCCACGTCAGCTTCTACGAGGCCGACGCGTTCGCGCGCTGGGCCGGCAAACGCCTGCCCACCGAGGCCGAGTGGGAGATGGCCGCCGCCCAATCCGCCGGCGGGCTGCCGCTCGCCGGCAATCTGGCTGACAGCGGCCATTACCACCCTTGCCCCGACGTCGATCCGGACGTCGGCGAATTGCGCCAGCTGGTCGGCGATGTCTGGGAGTGGACGGCAAGCCCGTATGTCGCCTACCCCCGCTTCCGCCCGGTCGCCGGGGCGATTGGCGAGTACAACGGCAAATTCATGTCCGGGCAGATGGTGCTGCGCGGCGGCGCCGCCGTAACGCCAGCCGATCATGTACGTGTCAGCTATCGCAATTTCTTCCCGCCCTCGGCGCGCTGGGCGTTCTCGGGGCTGCGGCTCGCGGAGGATGTTTGACGAGATGGATGATGCCGCCTTCAGGTTCGAGGACCTCGCCCCGAGCGAGGAGAATTTTCGTGCGACGGTACTGACGGGGCTCGGCCAGAAGCCGAAATCGCTGCCGTGCAAATTGTTCTACGACGAGCGCGGCTCGGCGCTGTTCGAGGCGATCACCGAGGTCCCGGAATATTACCTGACGCGCACCGAGATCGCGATCCTCGATGAATATGCCGACGAGATCGCGGCCGAGATCGGCCCGCATGCGCGGCTCATCGAGCTCGGCAGCGGCGCCAGCCGCAAGGTGCGCATCCTGCTCGAGGCGCTCGAGGCGCCTGCCGCCTACGTGCCGGTCGACATCTCGGGCGAGCATTTGCGCGAGGCGGCGGCGCAGCTGGCGGCGGATTTCTCCGGCCTGCCGGTCGTCGCGGTGTGTGCCGACTACACGCGCCCGTTCCGGCTGCCGCCGCTTCCCGGTCCCGCCGGCACCCTGGTCGGCTTCTTCCCCGGCTCGACGATCGGCAATTTCGAGCCGGAGGCGGTGGTGCGCTTCCTGCGCAATTGCGGCGAATTGCTGGCGCCAAAGGGCGAGATGCTGATCGGCGTCGACCTCAAGAAGGAGCCCGAGATTCTCGACGCCGCCTACAACGACCGGGCCGGCACCAACGCCGCCTTCAACCTCAACCTGATCGAGCGCGTCAACCGCGAGCTCGGCGGCGACCTCAAGCTCGATCGCTTTGTCCATGTCGCCTTCTACAACGAGGACAAGGGCCGGGTTGAGCTTTACATCAAGAGCCTCGCCGACCAGGAGGCGACAATCGCCGGACGCAAATTCGGTTTCGCCGCCGACGAGCTGATCCACACCGAGAACTCCTACAAATACGCAGTCGACGAATTCCAGGCGCTGGCGGCGCGCGCCGGCTTCGCCGCGGTCCAAACCTGGACCGACAAGAACGATTTGTTCAGCGTCCACTACTTCCGGCAGAAGTGACCCCTGCTGCCGAAGCCCACATTCGGCCCCGATCGGATTGCTTCTTTTAGCTCGTCATGGCCGGGCTTGATCGGGCCATCCACCGCGATGGCGAACGAGATCCCCGGGTCAAGCCCGGGGACGATTGGGTTGTGGCCCTCTCGCGGCAGGAAGACGAAGTTGAAGATGTAGCCGTGATCGGCGGCGTTGAGGCTGGCGACCGGCTGCAGCCCGCCGCCAGCAACGAAATAGGCGTCGTAACCGAGGCCGCTGATCCACGCCAGCGACTGCGCCAGCTTCTCGCCGGTATGCGCCTCCTCGATCTCGACCAGCAGGATCGGCCGGTCGCGGGCGATGGTTTCGGCGGCGCCGCTCAGCACCGCGCGCTCGTGCCCCTCGACGTCGATCTTGATGAAGCCAATGTCGGCGAGGCCGAGCTCGTCGAGCCGCCGGCTCTCGACCTCGATCGGCATGAAATTCTCCATCGGCTTCGCCGCGCTCAACGAGCTGCCCTGGTTGGAAAACCCCTTGCGGCCATAAGGCACCCGCAGGCTGGCGGTCCCCGAGCAATCGGACAACGCGGTCGGATAGGCGATGACGTTGCGCGCGATCGTGCGGCGCAGCACCGCATACATCTTCGGGTTGGGCTCGAACGCGTAGACCTGGCGCGCCAGCCGCGCCAGGAAATAGGTGTACGTGCCTTTGTTGGCACCAACGTCGACGGCGTTGCGGCGCCGGTCGACCAGCTGCGGCAGCAGCCTGACCTCCTGTTCGCCGCGCCGCCATTCCTTCAGCGCCCGGTAGCGGATGTAGCAGCGCCCCGGGATCAGCGCATGCTTCAGCCGCTCCTCGAAGGTCGACGTCGGCAATGGCGCAGCCGTCATGCCGTGGCGGCGCCGTCGACCGGGAGGGCGGCGCCCGAGACGAACGAGGCTTCGTCGGACAACAGGAACAGGGCGGCGTTGGCGATCTCTTCCGGCTTGCCGGTGCGGCGCAGCGGGATCTGCTGGCTGCGCCGCACAATCAGCGCCTCCTTGTCGGCGTCGCCCGGCGCCTGCTGCTGGTCCGGGCGGGCGACGAAGACGCGCAGCATCGGCGTGTCGATCGGCCCCGGGCAGATCGCGTTGACGCGGATGTTATCGGGCGCCAGGCGCTTGGCGAGGGCGCGGACAAAGCCGACGACGCCGAACTTCGCCATCGAATAGACCGGGCTGAACTGCGAGCCGACAAGCCCCGAGGTGGAGGCGGTGTAGAGCAAGGCGCCGCCGCCACGGGCGCGCAGCTCCGGGATCGCCGCCTCGGTCGTCACCAGGATGGTGCGCAAATTGAGGTCGAGCGCCAGCTCGAAATCGGCCATGTCGATGCCCTCGATCGC
>JBLMXS010000251.1:0-3289 GCA_050257895.1 Thiohalocapsa sp. | reverse complement strand
AGCGTGGATGGCCGGGTCAAGCCCGGCCATGACGATTTATGATATACGCGGGGCTTCATGCCTCGCGCGGGGCGGCGGCGATTTCGGCCTTGACCATCTCCAGCAATTTGGCCGCTTCGCTGCCCTGGATGCGGGCGATGTCGTCCTGGTATTTGAGGAGGACGCCGAGCGTGTCGTTGATCGCCTCGGGGGTCAGCTCCAGCACGTCCAGCTGCATCAAGGCTTCGGCCCAGTCGATCGACTCGGCGATGCCGGGCAATTTGAACAGATCCATCTTGCGCAGCTTCTGGACGAACTCGACGACCTCGCGCGACAGCGCCTCGCTCGCGCGCGGCGCCTTGCGCTTCAGGATCTCCAATTCGCGCTCGGCGCTCGGGTAGTCGACCCAGTAGTAGAAGCAGCGGCGCTTCAAGGCGTCGTGGATCTCGCGGGTGCGGTTCGAGGTGATGACGACGATCGGCGGGTGGTCGGCGTGGATCGTGCCGATCTCCGGAATCGTCACCTGGAAGTCGGACAGCAGCTCCAAGAGGTAGGCCTCGAACGGCTCGTCGGTGCGGTCGAGTTCGTCGATCAGCAGCACCGGCGGCCCGTCGATCTCCGGCTCCAGCGCCTGCAGCAGCGGCCGCTTGATCAGGAAGCGGTCGGAGAAGATGGTGCTCTCGATCTCGCCGCGATCCTCCTCGGCCGCCTCGGCGAGGCGGATCTCGATCATCTGGCGCGCATAGTCCCATTCATAGACGGCCGACGCGACGTCGAGCCCCTCGTAGCATTGCAGGCGAATGAGCCGCCGCTTCAGCGCCGTCGCCAAGACCTTGGCGATCTCGGTCTTGCCGACCCCGGCCTCGCCTTCCAGAAACAGCGGCCGCGACAGGTGCAACGACAGATGCACCGCGGTCGCGAGAGAGCGATCGGCGACGTAATCGGCGCTGCCGAGCATTTCGAGCGTGTCGCCAACCGAGGCGGGCAGCGGCGAATGTTTGGCTTCAGCCATGCAGCAATCCCGATCGCAACAAGACCCAGAACGTAATGTCCGGTCCCACTTTCCACCATCCCTTCCGAGGAAACTGACGCTAGGGCGCCCGAACCGGAATGCCTCCCAACCGCTCGCCGCCCCTGATAAAGGCTCTGTCGAAGGTGATCATCGCCTCGCAGTGAGCCGATCTCGCAAGGTGCAGCGCAGCCGCGAAGTCCAGGCCGCCTTCGAACCAGTCGAGGGCCTTCGCTGTGAGCGACGGTTCTTCCAGATTAATCTCCACCAGCCCGGCAAGAGAGCGCAGTCCTTCGGCAATTCTTGACCGAGGGTAGCGATACAAGCTCCGCAATACGCATTCGGCTTCCAGCAACACTGTCGTCGGCAGGAACACGTCGCCTGCGTCGATTACCGCCTTCGCGCGCGTAAATTCCTGCGGATCGTCGCCAGTGAGATAGCGGACGATCACATTAGTATCGACCGCGACCATGCCGACGCCGCACCTCGGTTTCGATACAGGCGTGCATCTCTTCGATTGTTTTCGGCGGTCCGTCGTAGGCCAAGGAGCCCGCAACATCCTCCGATCGGGTTCGCGGGAACAGCGGAGCGGCCTTCAGCAACACGCCCTCCGGCGTCTCCTCGACCACAAGACGCGTACCGGGGCCCCATTTGCGCCGCTCCCGAATCGACTTGGGCAGAATGACCTGCCCTTTTGTCGAAAGCACCGTTGTCGCCTCGGGAGTCGCCATCACCACAATCCGCTGCCTAGTAAGATTGTGGTAAGATACTACGTCGGAGCCGGTCGGCAAGCCGTGCTGTTAAGCGCAGGCTTGCACCGCCCGCCTGGCCATGACATTGACGAGGTGAGCGCGGTATTCGGCGCTGGCGTGGATGTCGGAGTTCAGATCGTCCTGCTTGATCTGGATGTCCTTGATCGCGTCGGCGGCGAAATTGCGCGCCAGCGCCGCCTCCATCTCGGGAACGCGGAAGACAGAGGGCCCGGCGCCGGTCACCGCGAGGCGCACGCCGGCCGGCGTCTTCGCCACGAAGACGCCGACGATCGCATAGCGCGAGGCCGGGTTGCGGAATTTCTGGTAGTTGGCCTGCGCCACCTTCGGGAAGCGCACGGCGGTGACGATCTCGCCCGGCTCCAGCGCCGTCTCGAACAGGCCGGTGAAGAAATTGTCGGCGGCGATTTCGCGCTTGTTGGTGCGCACCGTGGCGTTGAGCGCGACAATCGCGGCCGGGTAGTCGGCGGCCGGGTCGTTGTTGGCGATCGAGCCGCCGAGCGTGCCGCGGTTGCGCACCGCCGGATCGCCGATCATCGCCGCCATCGCCGCCAGGGCCGGGATGCCCCGCTTGACGGCATCCGAGCGGCTGACCTCGACATGCCGCGTCATCGCGCCGATGACGATCGCATCGCCCTCTTCGGTGATGCCCTTAAGGCCGGGCACCGCCGCCAGGTCAATCAGCTGCGTCGGCTTGGCAAGGCGCAATTTCAGCGTCGGGATCAGCGTCATGCCGCCGGCCACCAGCTTGGCGTCGGCGTCGCCGAGCGCGCGCGCCGCCTCGTCGAGGCTCGCCGGCCGAGAATAATCGAATTCGTACATCGCGCCTCTCCCTATTCCATCCCCTTACCCGTCATGCCCGGCGTTGATCCGGGCATCCACGCGATCCAGTCATCGGCCCCGCCGGTGGACGTGGATGGCTGGGTCACCCCCGGAACGGCCCGCAAGGGCCGGCCGTCCGGGGGCGGCCATGACGAAATCAGTCCGCCGCCGCCTTCGGCTGGTGCTCGCGGATCGTGCGCCACAGCCGCTCCGGCGTCAGCGGCATTTCGACATGGCGCACGCCCAACGGCTTTAGCGCATCGACGACAGCGTTGGCGATCGCCGCCGGGGCGCCGATCGCGCCGGCTTCGCCGCAGCCTTTGACGCCGAGCGGGTTGTGCGTGCACAGCGTCGCATGCGTCGACAGCTTGAACAGCGGCAGGTCGTTGGCGCGCGGCATCGCGTAGTCGTTGTAGGAGCCGGTCAGCAGCTGCCCCGTCTCCTTGTCGTAGACACAGCCTTCGAGCACCGCCTGGCCGATCCCCTGCGCCAACCCGCCATGCACCTGCCCCGCGACGATCATCGGGTTGATGATGCGGCCGAAATCGTCGGACGCGGTGAATTTGACGATCTCGAGCCGGCCGGTGTCGGGGTCGATCTCGATTTCGGCGATATGCGCCCCCGACGGAAAGGTGAAATTCTTCGGGTCGTAGAACGCCGTTTCGTCGAGCCCCGGCTCCAATTCGTCGTGCGGGAAGTTGTGCGGCAC
>JBLMXS010000250.1:0-5031 GCA_050257895.1 Thiohalocapsa sp. | reverse complement strand
GTCCGGCCAGAGCACGGTGCTGACCGGGGCGGCGCTGGTCGGCGTGCTCGTCTTCGCGTTCATCGTGACGATGCTGGCGGCTGGCGTTCTCGGGGTGGCGATCGAGCGCATCGCGCTGCGGCCATTGCGCGGCGTGCGCGGGACGGCCGCGATGATCACGACGATCGGCGTCTCCTATATCCTGTTCAATATCATCCTGTTAACCGTCGGCGCGTCGTCGCTCAACTACCCGAACCCGCTGCCGCGCGTGCACTGGAACATCGGCGGCGCCACCCTGCAATTGCGGGAGGTGCTGATCTGGGCGGTCTCCCTTGCGCTGATGCTGGCGCTGCAGCTGTTCGTCACCCGCTCGCGCCTCGGCAAGGCGATGCGGGCGACGGCGCAGGATGCCGAGGCGGCGCGCATGATGGGGGTCGACGTCGACCGGGTCATCGTGACGGCCTTCTTTCTCGGCTCGGCATTGGCCGGCGCGGCGGCGCTGATCTTCGGGCTCTACTACAATTTCACCAGCTTCATCATCGGCTATACCGCCGGGCTGCGGGCGTTCACCGCGGCCGTCCTCGGCGGCATCGGCAGCGTCACCGGCGCGATGGTCGGGGGCATCCTGATAGGGCTGATCGAGAGCCTCGGCGGGCATTTCATCGCAACCCGCTGGGCCGACGTCATCATCTTCTCGATCCTCGTGCTGGTGCTGGTGTTTGTCCCGAGCGGGCTGCTCGGTCGCGCCGCCGTCAACCGGTCCTGATCCCCGGTCCTGATGACGGACACCAAGGCGCCCGCTCCTAAAACCGGCATGATGGGCGAGTCGTTCGCCCGGCTGCGCGCCGCCTCGCCGATCGTCCGCCTGGCGCCGTACCTGCGCTCGCGCCTTCTCGTCTCGGTGATCTTCGCGCTGGCGGTGCTGTTCCCGGTGATCCATCCGAACGACGCCGACATCGATTCCGCTGCCAATGCGCTGACCTACGCGGCGCTCGCCCTTGGCCTCAACATCGTCGTCGGGCTGGCCGGCCTGCTCGACCTCGGCTACGCCGCGTTCTTCGCGATCGGCGCCTACGCCTACGGCATCGCGGCCTCGTGGCAGGTGACACCGGAATGGTCGAGTTTCTGGGAGCCGCTGCAGTGGCTCGGCTTCGTCACGCGCTTTAGCGAAGGCGGCGCCGACGTCGTTCATTTCCAGGTGTCGTTCTGGCTGATGATGCCGGTGGCGGCGGCGATCACGGCATTTTTCGGCGTCCTGTTCGGCTTCCCGACCCTGCGCCTCAAGGGCGACTACCTGGCGATCGTCACGCTCGGCTTTGGCGAGATCGTACCGATTGTCGTGCGCAACACGCCAAGCATGACCAACGGCGCGATGGGGCTCAACGGCGTCATCGCGCCGCAGCTGTTCGGCTGGAGCTTCGGCGTCAACGCGACGCCCTACTACTATGTCGGGCTTGCCCTCGTTGGCTTCCTGATCCTGACGAGCCAGCGGCTCAAATTCTCGCGCATTGGCCGTGCCTGGATGGCGATCCGCGAGGACGAGGTCGCCGCCGCCGCGATGGGGGTCAACCGCGTCAAGCTGAAGCTCTTAGCGTTTGCCACCGGCGCCGCCTTCGCCGGCGCCACTGGGACGCTGTTCGTCGCGAAGCTGCAGACCGCCACGCCGGAGATGTTCGGCTTTCCGGTGTCGGTCATGATCCTGGTGATGATCGTGTTCGGCGGCATCGGCAGCGTCTGGGGCGTAGTACTCGGCGCGCTGTTGCTGCAGATCCTGCAATCGTGGTTCCTGCAGGACCTGTCGCAATGGCTGCACGAGCTTGGCCGCCTGATCGATGCTGGCTGGCTGCAGCGGGTCGAGCTGGCCTCATCGAGCGAGCTGATCTTCGGCCTGATCCTCGTCGTCATGATGCTTTACCGGCGCGAGGGGCTGATCCCCGCGACCAAACGCGTCGCCGCGCTGACGATCGAGGAGCAGGCGGCGGCGCCGACCCGCAGCGGGTTCGACCGGCTGCAAGGTCTGGGCGCGCTCGACCCGAGCTTCGATGCACCGCAGGCCCCGCCGCTCCTGGCGATCGACGACCTGACGGTGCGGTTCGGCGGCCTCGTTGCGCTGCGCTCGGTCAGCCTCGCGGTGCCGGCGCACGCGGTGCTGGCGGTGATCGGCCCGAACGGCTCCGGCAAATCGACCCTGTTCAACGCCGTCACCGGGCTGGTGCCGGTCAATGAAGGCAGCATCCGCTTCGCCGGCGAGGAGCTGGCAGGCCGGCCCCCGCATGTCGTGCTGGAGCGCGGCATCGCCCGCACCTTCCAGAACATCCGCTTGTTCCCGAACCTGACGGTGCTCGAGAACGTGCTGATCGGCATGCACGCGCGGCTGTCGACGGGCGCCGTCGAGGCGCTGCTGCGGCTGCCGCGGACGCTGCGCGAGGAGCACGCGGCGCGCGAGCGCGCGATGGAGATCCTTGCGGTCTTCGGCAACCGCCTGGTGCCGCGCGTCGATCACGTCGTCGCCAGCCTGTCCTACGCCAACCGCCGCCGCGTCGAGATCGCGCGCGCCCTCGCTTCGGCGCCAAAGCTCCTGCTGCTCGATGAGCCGACCGCCGGGATGAACCCCGCCGAAACCCTGGAACTCGCGGACCAGATCAAAAGCCTCAGCCGCCTCGGCCTGACGACCGTCCTGATCGAGCACAAGCTCGACGTCGTCGTCAATCTCGCCGAGCGCGTCATCGTCCTCGATCACGGCGAAAAGATCGCCGAGGGCTCACCCGCCGAGGTGCGGCAGAACGACGAGGTGATCCGCGCCTATCTCGGCCGGAGCGCCGCCGTTGCGTAAGCAAATCAAACCCGCATTCCCAGCGAAAGCCGGGATCCATCCTTCAGCAGACGGGATGGCGTCAGCATGGATCCTGGCTTTCGCCGGGAATGCGGACACATAAACATGGCGGAGCCCCTCCTCGAATTCCGGCAGGTCGATACGCATTACGGCGACCTGCACGTCCTCAAGGCGGTGGATTACCGCATCGAGGAGGGCGAGATCGTCTGTCTGTTGGGCGGCAACGCGTCGGGCAAGTCGACGACGATGAAGACGATCATGGGCGTCGTCAGGCCGAGCCGCGGCGAGGTCCTCTACCAGGGACGTTCGCTCCTCGGCGTCAGCGTCGCCGAGCGGGTGCGTCGCGGCATCGCGCCGGTGCTCGAGGCGCGCCGCCTGTTCCCGCGCATGACGGTCTATGAGAATCTCGAAATGGGCGCCTATACGCGGCCGCGCGGCGCCGAGTTCGAAGCGGATGTCGAGCGCGTCTTCACGCTCTTTCCGCGCGTCAAGGAGCGGCTGAAGCAGCTTGCCGGCACGCTGTCGGGCGGCGAGCAGCAGATGGTGGCGATCGGCCGGGCCCTGATGGCGCGCCCCGAGCTCCTCTGCATGGACGAGCCGTCGATGGGGCTGTCGCCGCTGTTTGTCGAGCAGGTATTCGAGGTCGTCCAGGCGATCAACCGTCAGGGGACGACAATCTTCATGGTCGAGCAGAACGCTAATCTGGCGCTGCAGATAGCCCACCGCGGCTATGTGCTGCAGACCGGGCAGGTGGTGCTGAGCGGTCCGGGCGAGGAGCTGCGCCAGAACCCGCTGATCCGCGAAGCCTATCTCGGCGAACTGAAGGTGGCGTAGCGTCGGCTTGCTAGCGAACCGGCATATTTCGGAATGGCTCGGCTGGGTCCGCAACCTTGCCGAGTCGCCGGCCATCCTCGAAAGCCTGGCACTGCAGCTTGCGCTGATAGCGGCGCTGTTCGCGCTCGGCCTTGGCATCCGGGTGGCGACGCGGGGAGCGACCGATCGCCTAGCCGAGCGCTATTTAGGCTCCGCCTGGGTCAAGATCGAGCTGACGCGCCTCGCGACGCTTGCCTATGCCTGGCTGTTGCTGGTCGTGGCGGAACGGCTTGCCGCGACCTTCGCGTTCGATCTGAAGCTGATCGGCATCGCGGCGACCCTGACCGCGCTATGGATCGTGCTGCGCGCCTCGACGCTGGTGTTCCGCGACGCGATGATGGCCCGGCTGGTGGCCGTTGCCGCCTGGGTAATCGCGGCTCTGGACATCACCGGCCTGCTGCGGCCGACCGCGGCCGCGTTGGACAGCGCCGCACTGACCGTCGGCAGCATGCGCCTGTCGCTGCTGCTCGTCGCCAAGGCGGTGCTGGTCATCGGCTTTCTGCTGTGGGCGGCGCTGGCGCTTGCCCGGCTTATCGGCGCCCGGATCGATCGCCTGGCTGGGCTCAGCCCGTCGGTGCAGACGCTGGCGCGCAGTCTGGTCAGGATCGCCCTCGTCTTTCTGGCGCTGTTGATCGGGCTCAACGCCGTCGGCATCGATCTGACCGCCTTCACCGTGTTTTCCGGCGCCATCGGCGTCGGGCTCGGCTTTGGCCTGCAGAAGATCGTCGCGAACTTCGTCAGCGGCATCATTCTCTTGGCCGAGCGCTCGATCAAGCCGGGCGACGTCATCGAGGTCGGCAATACGCATGGCTTCGTGACCGCGCTCGGGGCGCGCTACACCGCCGTGCGCGGCCGCGACGGCAAGGAATACCTGATCCCGAACGAGACCTTGATCACCAGCCAGGTCGTCAACTGGTCCTACACGAACACCTTGGTGCGGCTCGACCTGGCGTTCGGCGTCGCCTACGGGAGCGATCTGCGCCTGGTGCGGCGGCTGGCGGTCGAGGCGGCGCAGCAGACCGGCCGGGTCATCGCGGCGCCCGAGCCGCTCTGCCATATCACCGAATTCGGCGACAACGGCATCAACCTGGTGCTGCGCTTCTGGATCGACGACCCGATGGACGGGGTCGTCAACGTGAAAGGCGACGTCTTCCTGGCGTTGTGGGACAGCTTCGTCGAACACGCGATCGAGGTGCCGTTCCCGCAACGCGACATCCATGTCCGCGACCTGCCGGCGGCGGCGCCGTCGCGGCCGGCATCTACCCGCTCCGCCGCCGATTAAGCCGGTCGCGCCCGCCGGCGGCAATGCTCGGCGTGCGGCGCGGGCGTCGCCGCGCGAGGGTGGT
>JBLMXS010000249.1:0-4583 GCA_050257895.1 Thiohalocapsa sp. | reverse complement strand
CGTGGCTGCTCGGCGGCAACGTCGAGGTGACGCTGGCGACTCGCGAGGGGCTTCTGCCTTCGCACAATGCGGGCGTCCAGCGCCGCTTCGCGCGAATCTTGCGCCAGCGCGGCATCCGCGTCGTCGCCGACAATCCGATCGTGCGGGTCGATCCCGGTCTGCTGATTGCGGCGGACGGCGGCGCCATCGCGTTCGACGAGGCGCTGTGGGTGACCGAGGCGGCCGGGGCGCCATGGCTGGCGGCGACCGGATTGCCGCTCGACGCGCGCGGCTTCGTCATCGTCGACGAGCAGCTGCGCTCGCCGACCGATGCGGCGGTGTTCGCAGCCGGCGACGTCGCGACGATGCCCGCGCATCCGCGCGAGAAGGCCGGCGTCTATGCGGTGCGCGCCGGGCCGCCGCTCGCCGACAATCTGCGCCGGGCGCTGTCGGGGCGGCGGCTGCGCCGCGCCGTGCCGCAGCGGCAGGCGCTGGCGCTGATCGGCACCGGCGACGGCGCCGCGGTCGCCTCGCGCGGCAGCTTCGTCGCGCAGGGACGCCTGCTGTGGCGGCTCAAGGACTGGATCGACCGGCGCTGGATGCGGCGCTACACCGAGCTGCCGGCGATGACCGCGGAGGGGCCGGAGGCGGAGGCTGCGATGCGCTGCGGCGGCTGCGCCGCCAAGGTGCCCGCCGAGGTGCTAAGGCAGGTCATCGCGCGGCTCGACCCGGCGGCGGGCGAGGCGGTCGAAATCGGTCTCGGCAGTCCGGACGACGCCGCGGTGATCGCCTTCCCCGGTGCGCCGCCGCTGTTGCAGACCGTCGATTTCTTCCGCGCGATGGTAAGCGACCCCTATCTGTTCGGCCGGATCGCCGCCAATCACGCGCTCGGCGACATCTACGCGATGGGCGGCGTGCCGGCGACGGCGCTGGCGATCGCCGCGGTGCCGCCGGCGCGCGCGGCGATCGTCGAGCAGGACCTCTTTCACATGCTGCAGGGCGGCAGTGCCGTGCTGCGGGCAGCGGGCGCCGCGCTGGTCGGCGGCCACAGCGCCGAGGGCGCCGAACTGGCGCTCGGCTTCGCGGTGACCGGGCGCACCCGCGGCGGCCGCCTGTTGCGCAAGGGCGGGCTCAAGCCGCATGACCGGCTGATCCTGACCAAGCCGCTCGGCACCGGCGTCATCCTTGCCGCCGAGATGCGCGGCGTTGCCGCGGTGCGCAGCGTCGAGGCGGCGATCGCCGCGATGCTGCAATCGGCCGCCGAAGCCTCGTCATGCCTCGCGGCGCACGGCGCCACCGCCTGCACCGACGTCACCGGCTTCGGGCTGCTTGGGCATCTGCTCGAAATGCTCGCCGCCTCGGAGGCCGACGCCCGCCTCGACCCTGACGCGATCCCGGCGCTGGACGGCGCCCTGGCGCTATTGCGCCGCGGCTTGGCCAGCTCGCTGCACGCGGCGAACGCGTCGACGCTGGCGGCGCTCGATGAGGGCGCCGGTCCGCTCGACCCGGCGATGGCGGCGCTGCTGCTCGATCCGCAGACCGCCGGCGGGCTGCTGGCAGGCATCCCGGCCGAGCGTGTCGAGGCTTGCCTCGCCGAGCTTGCCCGACAGGGGTACCAGGCGGCCGAGATCGGCGTCGTCGTCGCGCGTGCCGGCGCGAGCCCGTGCGTCCGTCTCGAAGCAGGGTGCGCGCAGCCGGCGCCAGTGCCGCTGCCGGTGGCGGCCGGCTGATGGCCATGCCGATGCGCGAGGGCAGAGCGGCGCTGCCGGCGGTCGATCGCGTGCTGCTGGCGCCTGCGGCGGTCCTGCTGATCGAGCGCTACGGCCGCGCCGTGGTGCTCGATGCGGTGCGCGACGCGCTCGCCGAATGCCGCAAAGCCGGCGCTGCCGCCACCGTCGACGAGGTGGTGCGGGCAAGCGATGCCGCGCTGGCGCAGCTGATGCAGCCGTCGCAGCGCCGCGTCTTCAACCTGACCGGTACGGTGCTGCATACCAATCTCGGCCGCGCGCCGATGCCGGAGGAGGCGGTGGCCGCGGCCGCCGAGGCGATGCGGGCGCCGACGACGCTGGAATACGAGCTCGACAGCGGCCGCCGCGGCGAGCGCGACGACCACCTCGCGCCGTGGCTTATGCGGCTGACCGGGGCCGAGGCGGCGCTCGCCGTCAACAATAATGCCGGCGCGCTGCTGCTGGCGCTCAACGCGCTGGCGGCGGGGCGCGAGGCGATCGTCTCGCGCGGCGAATTGATCGAGATCGGCGGCTCGTTCCGCCTGCCCGACATCATGCAGCGGGCCGGCGCGACGTTGCGCGAAGTCGGCACCACCAACCGAACGCATCTCAACGATTTCGCGGCGGCGATCGGGCCGCAGACCGCCCTCATCCTCAAGGTGCACACCAGTAATTACGAAATTCGGGGCTTCACCGCCGCGGTGCCGGCGGCGCAGCTGGCGGAGCTGGCGCATCGCCATCGGTTGCCGCTGGTCGAGGACCTCGGCAGCGGCACGCTCGTCGATCTCGATCGCTGGGGGCTGCCGCACGAACCGACCGTCGCCCAATCGCTGAAAGCCGGCGCCGACCTCGTGACGTTCAGCGGCGACAAACTGCTTGGCGGGCCGCAGGCCGGCCTCGTCGTCGGCCGCAAGGAGCTGATCGCCGCCTTGGCGAAGAACCCGCTGAAGCGCGCCCTGCGGCTCGACAAGATCCGGCTGGCGGCGCTTGAGGCGGTGTTGCGGCTCTACGCCGATCCCGACCGGCTGGCGGCGCGGCTGCCGGCCTTGCGCCTGCTGGTGCGGCCGCGGGCCGAGATCGCGCAGATGGCCGAGCGCCTTCTGCCGGCGGTCGGGCGGGCCCTCGACGGCGTCGCGGCGGCAACCATCGTCGAGGTGAGCAGCCAGATCGGCAGCGGCGCCCTGCCGGTCTCGTTGTTGCCGAGCGCCGCGCTCGCGCTGGCGCCGCTGCGCACCGGCGGCAACGGCGCGGAGGCGCTGGCGCGCCGGCTGCGGACCCTGCCGGTGCCGGTGATCGGCCGCATCGACGCCGGCCGCCTCATCCTCGACCTCCGCACATTGGAGGACGAAGCGGAGTTTCTTACGCAACTCGGCAATTTGCACGCCATGGACGACCCCCACCCCAACCCTCCCCGCCAGCGGGGGAGGATGGGGGTGGGGGCTGGTCCCAGATCGGCCCCAAAATGATCCTCGCCACCGCCGGCCATATCGATCACGGCAAGACGGCGCTCGTGCGGGCGCTGACCGGGGTCGACGCCGACCGGCTGCCGGAGGAGAAGAAGCGCGGCCTGACGATCGATCTCGGCTTCGCCTACACGACATTGCGGGACAGCACCGAACTCGGTTTTGTCGATGTCCCCGGCCACGAGCGCTTCCTGCCCAACATGCTGGCGGGCGTGCTGTCGATCGACCGGGTCCTGCTGATCGTCGCGGCCGACGACGGGCCGCGGCCGCAGACGCTCGAGCATCTCGACGTGCTCGAGCTTGTCGGCATCGCGCAGGTCACCGGCGTCGTTACCAAGATCGATCGCGTGCCGGCCGAGCGGGCCGAGGAGGTCGTCGCCGAGGTGGCAGGGCTGCTCGCCGAAGCGGGGTATGCGGGCAGCCCGATCTATCCGGTGTCGAGCGTCACCGGCGACGGCATCTCCGCGCTTGCCGAGCACCTGCGCGCGGCGGCGCAAGAGGCGGCGGCGGCCCGCGAGCGGCAGCGCATCGTCGGCGGCTTCCGGCTGGCCATCGACCGCGCCTTCTCGCTGCCCGGCATCGGCCTCGTCGTCACCGGCACCGCGGCTGCCGGCGCGGTGGCGGTCGGCGACCATCTCTGCCTCAGCCCGCGCCGGGTCGCGGTGCGGGTGCGCGGCGTCCACGCCCACAACCGGCCGGTCGAGCGGGCTCATGCCGGGGACCGCGTCGCCCTCAACCTGGCCGGCACATTCCCCGAAGGCGGCGAGCCCGGCCGCGGCGACTGGGTGATCGACCCGCTTCTGCACAAGCCGGTCACCCGGCTCGATCTCGCCCTTACGGTGTCGCGTGCCGCACCGGCGGCGCTGCGCGACGGGCTGCCGGTGCATTTCCACGTCGGCACCGAGGATGTGGTCGGGCGGCTGGCAGTGCTCGGAGCCCGCGCGATCGACCGCGGCGAGCGCGGCTTCGCCCAGGTCGACTTCGACCGACCGATCGCCGCGCTGTGGGGCGACCGGGTGATCGTCCGCGACCACATGGCGCGGCACACCCTGGCCGGCGGCCGCGTCGTCGATCCCGGCCCGCCGCGGCGCGGCCGGCAGCGGCCCGAGCGATTGCGGGCGCTGATCGCGCTGGCTGAGCCCGATCCCGGCGACGCGCTGGAGGCGCTTGCCGCGGCTGCCGGGATCGTCGCGCTACCGGCATTCGCGCAGGCCCGCAACCTACCCGAGAGCGAGGTCGCGGCGCTGGCCGAGATTGCCGGGTTGCGGCGGCTCGGCGCCGGCGCCGCCGCGATCGCTGTCGGCGACGCGCATCTGGCGCGGCTCGGCGAGACAATCGTCGCTTCCCTGCGCGAGTGGCACCGGCTCCAGCCCGACCTGCTGGGGCCGTCGCGCAGCGGCCTCTTCGCACGGCT
>JBLMXS010000248.1:0-11559 GCA_050257895.1 Thiohalocapsa sp. | reverse complement strand
GCGCCATCCTCGATCTCGGCCCGGCTGTGGGCTGTGCGCGCCGGCTCCGGCGGCCGCCGGTAGAGCGGCGTCTGGTAGGGCCCGCCGCGCTTCCTGGCGCCGTGCAGCGTCATCTCGAAATAGCCGGTGAAGAGACCGCGGCTGTCGCCGTTGTTGCCGGCGAGCAGCGGCACGAATTCGCGCTCGATAAAGGCGCGCAGCGCCGTTTCGTCGTCGGCCGGCAGCGCCGCCACGGCCTCGCAGGACTCTCGCCAGTCGCGCACCGGGCCGAAATCGGCGCTGGCGGTTTTCGCATCGAGCGGTGCGTCGTCCGGCTTTGCCAGGATGGCGTGGCACGAGCGCCGCAGCGCCGGCAGGGCCGCGGCGACAGCATCCTCCCGCCAGCCGCTCAGCTCGGCAAAGCTTGCCCACTGCAGCGTCAGCCGCGGCGGCGGGGCCGGCCGCAGCAGCCACCAGGCGAGCGCCGCCAGCAACAACAGCAGCAACCCCGCGACAAGTGGCGCGAGCCGGGCCTGCCGCGTCATCAATTCGGGGTGGTGGGCTGGTCAGCCGCTGGCGGTGGCGACCAGCATCCAGTTCGGATCGCCCGAGCGGGTGTCGCGCGCGAAGGTCCAGAAATCGGTCTTCTCGATCGCGTGGTC
This sequence comes from Thiohalocapsa sp., assembly GCA_050257895.1. Classification (GTDB taxonomy): domain Bacteria; phylum Pseudomonadota; class Alphaproteobacteria; order ATCC43930; family CGMCC-115725; genus DATARH01. Next base: position 10,918 of record JBLMXS010000248.1, on the reverse strand, counting down.
GGGGTCGCCGTCGACGATGCTGCCGTCATGTGCCCGCAGCACGTTGATCTGGTCCGAGACGAACTTTACCGTCACCCGCGCGGTGCGACCGTTGACGCCGGCCTCGACAATGTCGAGGTGCTTCAGCTGCAGGATGCGCGTTTCCAGCGTCTCGCCGGCCTCGGTGCGCTCGTCGATAGCGCCGGCAAACGGCTTGAAGACGTCGTCGTGGAGCAGGGGCCGCAGCCGCGCCTTGTCACCGGCGGCAAAGGCCGCGACGATCATCTCGAAGGCAACGCGCGCCCCCTCGAGGAACTGCGCCGGATCGAAGCCGGGATCCGCGGCGCGGATCCGGTCGAGCCCGACCGCGGCGGCTGCCGCCGGTGTCGCCGTCACCAGCGGCGGCGGGACGGCAGCGCGGTTGCCGAGCGCGATGACCTTATTGGCAACCTTGTCCGCCGGCGCGTCGGCGCGCCGCAGCATCGTGTCCGGACGCCGCTCGTTGCCGGTGCGGCGGCCGAGGACGCTGCGCAGCCGCAGCACGAGAAACGCCGCCACCATGCCGAACAGGACAATATCGAAATAATGCGGTAAGTCGCCCATGTCTTCGGAAGTCCTGAGATAACCGGGGCTTGTCCGGGATGGCTGCGCGGCAGTCCTTGGCTACATAGGTTGCCGGCGGGAAATGGGCAAGGCGCAAGCTGGCCCGGTGCCGGCGGCGCAGGCTACCCACAGAGCGGCGCCCCCAGCGCTGCGCCCGCGATTGCGGCGGTCGCCGCAACCATGCTAGCGAAGCGCCTCGTCCCTTGCGGGAGCATCATGGCGGGAGAGCATCATGGCGTCAGACACCACAGGCAATGGACCGACCCCGCCGCAAGCGGGCGCCGCCCCCGTCGGCGCGGCTGAACTCGGCCCGCAGCAGCTGATCGTCAACGCGCAATACATCAAGGACTTGTCCTTCGAGAACCCGCGCGCGCCGGCCAGCTTCCGGCAGACCACCCAGCCCGGTGTCGAGATCAATGTCGATGTCAAAGCGCAGGGCATGGGCCCTGACACCTTCGAGGTGGTGCTGACGATCAACGCCAGCGCCAAGGTGCAGGAGGAGGCGCTGTTTCTCGCCGAATTGTCCTATGCCGGCCTCGTTACGGTGCGCAACGTGCCGCAGGACATGCTCACCTCGGTCGTGCTGGTCGAGACGCCGCGCCTGTTGTTTCCATTCGCCCGCAACATCATTGCCGACATCACGCGCGACGGCGGTTACCCGCCGCTGCTCATCAATCCGATCGACTTCAGCGAGCTGTTGCGCCGGAACAGCGCCGGCGCCGCGGAAGCCGGCGTCACTCCGCCGACCGCCGGCGCCTGAGCTTCAGGCAGCGAGCCACAGCGGCGCCGTGATCGCGGCCAGCATCGCCTGGTGCGCCGCCAGCTCGTCGACGCTCGGCGCATGCGGCCGCGGCGGCCGCGGCTCGCGCTGCTGCGGCAGGACAAACCCGTCCATCGCCTCGCCGGCTGCGGCCATCGCAAAGTCGAGCCCCGGCTGGCGGCCGCCGAGCAGCTCGATATAGACCTCGGCGAGGAGGCCGCAATCGATCTCGGCGCCGTGCAATTCGCGCGACGTCAGGTCGATGCCGAAGCGCCGGCACAACGCGTCGAGGCTTGCCGGCGCCCCCGGAAACCGCCTTCTTGCCACGGCCAGCGTGTCGACGAATGGACACACCAATGGCGCCCGCCCGAGCCGCGCCAGCTCGGCGTTGATAAAGCCGAGGTCGAATTCAGCATTGTGGATGACGAGGCGGTCGCCGGCGATGAACTCGGCCAGCTCGTCGGCGACGGCGGCAAAGCTCGGATGCCCGGTGAGGAAATCCGCGGTCAATCCGTGCACCGCCAGCGCCTCGGCCGGCATGTCGCGCTCCGGGTTGACGTATCGGTGGAATCTCCGGCCGGTCGGGACGTGGTGCTGCAATTCGATGGCGGCAATTTCGACAATGCGGTGGCCGGCCTGTGGATCAAGCCCGGTGGTTTCGGTGTCGATCACGATCTCGCGCATCCCAATCCCCCCGATTGCGTCGCGACGGGCTGTGCGGCAAGTCCCCCTGCCGCAGCGCCCGCACGACCGCCTGCAGCCGGCGGAACGTCACCGCCCGGCTGAGCACCGTCTTGACGACGAAATCCGCGCGGCGGCGCTTCTCGTGGTCCGGCAGCTGGGCGCGCAGGATCTCGGCGAAGCGGTCCTCGCTCATGCCGGGCCGGCGCATAACCCGCTCGCGCTGCAAGCGCAGCGGCGCCGATACGACCAGGATGTAATCGCAGCGCTCGGTGCCGCCTGTTTCGAACAACAGCGGGATGTCGAGCACGACAAGCCGCTCGCGCCGGGCCCGGGCCTGCGCCACGAAGCGCCGTTCGGCGCGGCGCACCATCGGATGCAGGATGGCCTCGAGGCGGCGCAGCGCGTCGCGGTCGGCAAACACCAGCGGCCCCAGCCGGCGGCGGTCGATGCCGCCCCGTTCATCGCGCACGTCCGGGAACAGCGCCGCGACCTTGCTGACGGCGGCGCCGCCCGGTCCCAGCAGCCGGTGCACCTCGGCATCGGCGTCGAACAGCGGCACCCCCAGCCGCTTCAGCATGGTCGCCGCATTGCTCTTACCCATGCCGATCGATCCGGTGAGCCCGAGAACGATCACCGCCCGCCCCTGCCTCCCGCGCCGACCGCCGTCATTCCCGCCGCCGGCGTCGCCAGCGTCGTCAGCACGGCGGCGCGCAATTCGCGCGTCACCCGCACCGAGACGCCGAACCACGCCTCAAACCCCGGTCTTCCCTGGTGCAGCAGCATGCCAAGCCCGTCGACGACGCGGTTGCCGCGCCGCCGTGCCGCCGCCAGCAGCGCCGTTTCGAGCGGTACGTACACGATATCGACGACCACCGCCGCCACTGGCAACGCCGCCAAATCGAGTGCCAGCTGGGGCTCGCCGGTCATCCCCAGGCTGGTCGTGTTCACCAGCAGCGCGGCGCCCTCGAGCAGCGCCTGGCGCTCCTCCCAGCGATAGACGGTGATATGGCTCGCCGGCGTCGAAAGATCGTCGGCGATGCGCTGGGCACGCACCAGCGTGCGGTTGATGAGACGGATGTCGCGGACCCCCGCTTCGGCCAGCGCCGCCACGACGGCGCGGGCGGCGCCGCCGGCGCCGAGCACGACCGCCGGGCCTCCCTTCGACTCCCATTCCGGCACCGCGTCGCGCAGGCTCTCGCGGAAGCCGTAGACATCGGTGTTCGACCCCTCGAGCGAGCCGTCGGGCGCGACGATGACGGTGTTGATCGCTCCGATCCGCTTGGCCAGCGGGTCAACCCGGTCGACGATCGCCAAGGCCTTCTCTTTATGCGGCAACGTCAGGTTACAGCCGCGCAGGCAGAGCGCCGGCAATGCGCGCAATGCCTGCGCCAGATACTCGGGCCGCACCGCCAGCGGCACGTAAACGCCGTCGATGCCGTGCTCGTCGAGCCAGAAATTGTGCAATGCCGGCGAGCGCGAGTGCGTCACCGGCCACCCCATGATGCCAGCCAGCCGCGTCCTCCCGGTAATTTTCAACCTTTGGTCCTCATTCCGGCAGTGCCCCGCGTTGTCGCAGAAAGCCGAGCAGTTCGAGCAGCGGCAAACCGAGAACGGCGAAGTGATCGCCGTTAATCCGAGAAAACAGCTGCGCCCCGATCCCTTCGAGGCGATAGGCGCCGACCGACCCGAGCAGCGCCTCGCCCTCGGCATCAATATAGCCGGCAAGAAAGGCCTCGCTGAAATGCCGCATCGTCAATTGCGGCCGGCTCGTCGCCTGCCACAGCGCGACGCCGGCGCAGGCGACGCACACCGCCGTCTCCAGCGTGTGCGACCGGCCCCGCAGCCGCCGCAATTGGACCGCTGCCTCGGCGAGATCGGCCGGCTTATCGAACCACTCCTCTTCAAGCGCAAGAATCTGATCGGCACCGATTACCAGTGCCGCCGGATCCTGGTGGGAGACATGCAGCGCCTTCGCCACCGCGAGCCGGGCGGCGCATTGGAGCGGCGAATCGCCCGCCCGCTGCGAATCGGCCTTACCCGCGGCTTCATCGATCGCCGCCGGCTGCACGGCAACGGAAACGCCGGCGGTCCGCAGCAGCGCGGCGCGGGCACCGCTTGCCGACGCCAGGACGATACGCTCAGGGCGCTCAGGCATCGACGCCATGCCGCCGCATCAACAGCCGATGGACCGAGGCGGCGGTCTCCTCAATCGACCGCCGGGTCACGTCGATCACCGGCCAATGATGCTCGGCGAAGACGCGGCGGGCTTCGCGCACCTCGGCGCGCACCGCCTCGATATCGGTGTAATCCGTCGCCTCGTTGTGGTCGAGCATGCTGAGCCGGTTGCGGCGCAGGTGAATGAGGCGCTCGGGGTCGTTGGTCAGCCCGACGATCAGCGGCTTGTCGGCCCGCAGCAGTTCCGCCGGCAACGGCACGCCCGGAACGAACGGGACATTGGCCGCCTTGATGCCGCGATTGGCGAGGTAGATGCAGGTCGGCGATTTCGAGGTCCGCGACACGCCGACGAGACAGACATCGGCATTGTTGAGCCCCCACGGCGACTGCCCGTCATCGTGGTTGACGGCGAATGTCATCGCATCGATGCGGGCGAAATACTCGCTGTCGAGCAGATGCTGCTTGCCCGGCGTCCCGAGGCTTTTGCGGTCGAGATAGGAGGCCAACGCGCCGATTACCGGATCGAGCACCGGGATCGCCGGGACCTGGCGCTGCCGGCAGCCCTCCTGCAGGTGCTGACGCAGCGCGTCGTTCACCATTGTGAAAAGCACCATGCCGGGGTTGATGGTGATGCCGGCGAGCACCCGGTCGATCTGTGCCTTTGAGCGCACCATGCTCCACACGTGCTCGATCGCCTGCACCTCGTCGAACTGGACGAGACATGCCCGCGCCAGCGAATGCACCGTATCGCCGGTCGAGTCGGAAACCAGGTGAAGGTGAAATCGGGTCGATTCCGCCATCAGGCAAGCTCCGGCGCGGACCCGCCGCGCTTGTGGATCATTGCCGTCAACACCTGCATAACCTGCCGCTTCATGCCCCGCTCCGCCTCGTGTCCAAACCTGTCACCGCTTCATCATCGGTGCCGACCGCGTTTTCCCGCTGCGGGAAAACACCGTCCCACTCCCTGCCGGAGAGGGGATAAATGCCGCAGCCTCCACGTTAGCCGCCGCCTTATCCGCTTGCCGCCTCGCCAGCAATCGGCGCTGCCGGGCGGTTTTGCGCTCTATCCACAGGCCGGTAATCCGACAGGATAACAGCTATCGTGAATCGGGAAAATTTCGGGGGTCGCCGATAATCCCCATCTTTCCACCTGCCATCATCCATCACATCATTTTAGTTTTAAAACATAATGGAGGTTGGAAGAGCGCCGATGTCCGGTGGAGAACAACGACGCTTGCTGCGCGCGCTAGCCGGCGAGAGGCTTGAACCGCCACCGTGGTGGCTGATGCGCCAGGCCGGCCGGTATCTGCCCGAATACCGGGCGCTGCGGGGGCAGGCCCAGAGTTTCATCGATTTCTGCCTGACGCCGGCGTTGGCGGCCGAGGCGACGTTGCAGCCGGTGCGGCGGTTCGGGATGGACGCGGCGATCGTCTTTGCCGACATCCTCTTGGTGCCGCGCGCGCTCGGGCAGTCTGTCGCATTCGGCGATGACGGGCCGGCGCTTGCCGCGCTCGACGAGGCGTCCGGCCTCGCGGGCTTGCAGCCGGCCCGGCTGGCCGAACTCGATCCGGTCTATGAGACGCTGGGCCGGGTGCGCGCCGCGCTGCCGTCGCAGACCGCGCTGATTGGTTTTGCCGGCGCGCCCTGGACCGTCGCGACCTACATGGTTGAGGGCGGCAGCAGCCGTGACTTCCGTCGGGTCAAGGCCTGGAGCTACCGCGACCCGACCGGGTTCGCGGCGCTGATCGACCTGATCGCCGACGCCACGATCGATTATCTCGGCGGCCAGATCGTCGCCGGCGCCGATGTCGTGCAATTGTTCGATACCTGGGCCGGCGTCCTCGACGAACCCGGGTTCGAGAGGTGGGTTATCACCCCGACTCAGCGCATAGCGGCCGCGCTGAAGCAGCGTTTCCCGGCGGTGCCGCTGATCGGATTCCCACGCGGCGCCGGCCTTGCCTACGAAGCCTATGCCGTCCGCACCGGGGTGCAGGCGGTCGGCATCGACAGCGCGGTGCCGCTCGATGTCGCGGCGCAGCTTCTGCAGCCTCACGTCACGCTGCAGGGCAATCTCGACCCGGTGGCGTTGCTGGTCGGCGGCGATGGGCTGCGGCGCGAGGTTGGCAGAATCCGCCGGGCGCTCGCCGGCGGGGCGCATGTGTTCAATCTCGGCCACGGCGTGCTGCCGCAGACGCCGCCCGAGCACGTCGCGTTGCTGGCGCAGCTGTTGGCGTCGCCGGTTGCGGAGTGAGCCGGTGCGGCGCGCGGTTGTGCTGATGAACCTGGGCGGCCCGGATTCGCCGGCGGCGGTGCGGCCGTTTCTCTACAATTTGTTCAGCGATCCGGCGATCATCGGCTTGCCCTCCTGGCTGCGGCTTCCGCTGGCCTGGCTGATCGCAGCCCGACGGGCGCCCGTCGCCCGCGCGATATACGCCCAGCTCGGTGGGGCCTCGCCGTTGCTCGCCAATACCGAGGCGCAGGCGCATGCCTTGCAGGAGGAACTCGGCGACGGCTGGCGGTGCTTTGTCGCGATGCGCTACTGGCAGCCGCTGACCGAGACCGCGGTTGGCGCGGTCAAGGCCTGGCAGCCGGACGAGGTCGTGCTGCTGCCGCTCTACCCGCAATATTCGACGACGACGACCGAATCCTCGGTTGCGGCGTGGCGGCTGGCCGCCGCGCGGCAGGGCTTGGCGGCGCCGACGCACATCATCCGCTCCTATCCGACGGAGCCCGGCTTTGTCGCGGCGCTGGCGGCGTTGGTCGAGGAAGCGCTGGAGGCGGCCGCGGCGAATGGCATGACGTTGCGGCTGCTGTTCAGCGCGCACGGGCTGCCGCTCAAGATCGTCCGCGCCGGCGATCCCTATCCGGACGAGGTGGCGGCGACGGCACAGGCCGTCGTCACTGCCTTACAGCAGCGGAGACAGCACGCGGAGCTGGACTGGCTGGTCGGCTACCAGAGCCGGGTCGGCCCACTCGCTTGGCTCGGCCCGTCGCTCGACGCGGAGATTCGCCGGGCCGGGGCGGAGCGGCGCGCCCTCGTCGTGGCGCCAATCTCATTTGTCTCGGAGCATTCCGAAACCCTGGTCGAGCTCGACATCGACTACCGCCGGCTGGCGGACGAGAGCGGCGTGCCGCTCTACCGGCGAGTGCCGACCGTGGGCACTGATCCGCGCTTTATCGGCGGGCTCGCCGACCTGGTGCGGGCGGCGTCGTGACCGGCATCAGCAGCATCGCCGGCGCCTATCCGTGGCTGAAATCGGCGCACATCATCGCGGTGATCGCGTGGATGGCGGGGCTGCTGTACCTGCCGCGGCTCTACGTCTACCACGCCGGGGCGCCCCGGGGGTCGAACCGGGCGGCGATGCTGGCGACGATGGAGCGCCGCCTGTTGCGCGGCATCATGCTGCCTGCCGCGGTGATGACCTACGCTTTCGGGTCGGCGCTGGCCGCGATTCCCGGAATCGTCGATTGGCAGCGCGGCTGGATCTGGGCGAAGCTGGCGCTCGTCGCGGCGCTGACGCTGTTTCACCTCCTGCTGGCGCGCTGGCGGCACGAGTTTCTCGCCGGGCGGCCGCGCCACTCGGAAAAATTCTACCGCGTAATCAACGAGTTGCCGACGGTGCTGATGATTGCGATCGTGCTGCTCGTGGTGATGAAGCCGTTCTGAGCCTGCGCCGCTGCGGCCCGTTGAACCAAGCCCTTGCAAACGTGTTTGACTTGCATATCTCCTTTCGGTAAGCGAACCGCCATACCGCCAGCCGGTTTCCTTTCGGACCTCCCCGACAAGCTTGAAGACGCTGCGCCGTGGGAGTCTGTCCGCATCCCCTGTCCAAAGCCCCGTGCCCATCCCTCTCCCGCGGCCAAAGCAATGAACCTCCAGGAACTGAAACGGAAATCTCCGGCAGAGCTGCTTGCTTTCGCCGAGGAGCTGCAGATCGAGAACGCCTCGTCTCTGCGCAAGCAGGACATGATGTTCGCTGTCCTGAAGCAGCTCGCCGAGAACGACGTGCCGATCACCGGCGACGGCGTTTTGGAGGTGCTGTCGGACGGGTTCGGCTTCCTGCGTTCGCCGGAAGCGAATTATCTGCCGGGGCCGGACGACATCTATGTAAGCCCGAATCAGGTGCGACGTTTCGCGTTGCGCACCGGCGACACGGTCGAAGGCAAGATTCGCAGCCCCCGCGACGGCGAGCGCTACTTTGCGCTGCTCAAGGTCAACAGCATCAATTTCGAAGAACCCGACCGGCTGCGCCACCGCATCAATTTCGACAATTTGACGCCGCTCTATCCGGAAGAGAAGATCGAGCTTGAGCTGAAGGAATTAGCGAACCGCGATCTGACGACGCGCGTCCTCGATCTGATCACCCCGCTCGGCAAGGGGCAGCGGGCCTTGATCGTGTCACCGCCGCGCACCGGCAAGACCGTGATGCTGCAGAACATCGCGCACGCGCTGGCGCAGAACCACCCGGAAGTCTACCTGATCGTCCTGTTGATCGACGAGCGGCCGGAGGAGGTCACCGACATGGCCCGCTCGGTCAAGGGCGAGGTCGTCAGCTCGACCTTCGACGAGCCCGCGACACGCCACGTCTCGGTCGCCGAGATGGTGATCGAGAAAGCCAAGCGCCTTGTCGAGCACAAGCGCGACGTCGTGATCCTGCTCGATTCGATCACGCGCCTCGCGCGCGCCTACAACACCGTCGTGCCGTCTTCCGGCAAGGTGTTGACCGGCGGCGTCGATGCCAACGCCCTGCAGCGGCCAAAGCGGTTTTTCGGCGCGGCGCGCAACATCGAGGAGGGCGGCTCGCTGACGATCATCGCCACAGCGCTGATCGACACCGGCTCGCGCATGGACGAGGTGATCTTTGAAGAGTTCAAGGGCACCGGCAATTCGGAAATCGTGCTCGACCGCAAGGTTGCCGACAAGCGCACCTTCCCAGCGCTCGACATCACCAAATCGGGCACCCGCAAGGAGGAGTTGCTGGTCGACCGCGGCGTGCTGGCAAAGATGTGGGTGTTGCGCCGCGTCCTGATGCCGATGGGCACGAGCGACGGCCTCGAATTCCTGATCAACAAGCTCAAGGAGTCGAAGACCAACTCCGAGTTCTTCGACGCCATGAACACTTAAAGCCGATCCCGCTCTCGGCTTGACCGGCTTGACGAGGGGTCTTCGGCGCCCAGGGTCGTGGCTCAGTCTGGGGACGGCGCCTCGTTCGCCAGCGCGAACATCACTTCGCGGCAGATGGTTTCGGCCGGCAAGCCGGTCAGCTTCATGCGGAATTCCGCCTCGGCGGCGCGCGCCAGCGCGGCGCGCAGCCGCTTCTCGCTCCACCGCGTCAGCTGACGCCGCCAATTGTCCTGCTCCTTGAAGAAGATCGGCGGCCGGGCGGCCCGCATCGCGGCATCGAGCGAGGCGCCGGCGGCAATGCGGGAGGCCAGCAGGTGCAACCGCTGCAGGTGACGCAGCAACGCCCGGATGACCGTGACCGGGGCGCCGCCCTCCTGGAAGACGCGCGTCAATGCCCGGTCGAGCCCCGCAACATCGCCCTCGACCGCCGCGAACAGCGCATCGTCGAGCGACAGGAGCGCGCTGTCGGCGACGACGGCGCGGACGTCGTCGAGCGCGATCTGACCGCCATCGCCGGCGTAGAGCGTCAGCTTGTCGAGTTCGGCACGGGTCAGGAGGCGGTCGCCGCCGAGATGCTCGACCAGGAAATCGGCAGCGTCGCGGCTGATGCGGATGCGGTGCTCGGCGCAGATGTCGCGGATCATCATCGCGAGATCGCGCGCGCCATCGGGGTAGCAGCCGATCGCCGCCGCCGTCAGGGCTTCCTCGCACACCCGGCGCAATGCCGAGCGCGCCGGCAGGTCGCTGGCTTCGATGACGACCAGCGCGTCGCCGGGCGACTCTGCTAGGAACCGCGTTAACAGCGGCGCCAGCGCGTCCACCGCCTCGCGCAGCCGCACGACCCGGCGCCCGCCGGTCAGGCCGATCTGCGCCGCCTCGTCGGCCAGCCGCGCGGGGTCGGCCGCGAGCGCCGCCGTGGTCAGCTCGGCGGTGCGGAACGGGTCGTGCGGATCCGGACAGATCGCACGCGCCAGCATGTCGGCGCGCTCGCGCACCAGCCCCGCATCCGGGCCGAACAGCAACACCGCGCGCACGCCGGGGTCGGGATGGCGGAGGAAGGCCTCCACCCGGCCGGCGCTAAGCTTCATCGGACGGTCGACGGGCCCCCCGCAGCTGCCGCCGGCAGTGCGGCACGGCGCTGCATGAAGATCGTCAGCTGGCTGACCATATCGCGGCGCAATTCCTCGACGGCGCGCGTTGCGGCGTCGTTCTCGGCGACGATTGCGGCGTATTCGTTGGCGAGGATGTCGAACGACTCCGCAACATGGCTTGTGGCGGTCAGCGCGGCGGTATTGGTCTTGTTGTCGCTGAGCGTGTAGGTGGCGTAGACGTCGAGCTTGCCGCGCGTGCCGAGCCCGTAGGATTGCACGCCGAGATCGGAGCGCACCGTGCGCAAGATCGTTCGCAACGTGTAGCGCGTCGGCGTCGGAATGCCCGTCGGGTTCAGCGATTGGCGCAATGCCCACGCCAGTTTCTGGCCGATCCGCTCGGGGATCGGCGTCACCGCGATGGCGCGCAGGTCGGCATCGCCAGGGCCGGTCTCAGGGTCGGCATAGAGCGGCGCCCAGCCGCAGCCGGCCAAGACCGTGATG
>JBLMXS010000247.1:0-2998 GCA_050257895.1 Thiohalocapsa sp. | reverse complement strand
GCAGCAGACCGAAACAGCTGCCGGCGGAGCGCGGGCGCAGCTGGCGGCCGCGATCGGCGTCCCGCTGCACGCGCTGGAGGGCATCCGCCTTTCCTTCGAGGCTTTCGAGCGGCCGCCGCCGGCCGCGCCCCAACTGGCGGGCGCCGCGCGGCGCGATGCGGCGCTGCACGGACGCAGCGACGTGCGCGCCAGCCTGGCGGCGTACGCCGCGGCGCAGCAGGGGCTGCGGCTGCAGATCGCCAACCGCTATCCGAATTTGGTGCTCGGCCCCGGCTACAATTACGATTTTGGCGAACACAAGTTTCTGCTGAACCCGAGCGTCGATCTCCCCGTGTTCAACCAGAACCAGGGGCCGATTGCCGAAGCGCTCGCCCAACGACGGCAGGCGGCGGCCGCGTTCAATGCTCTGCAGGCCCGCATCGTCGCCGAGATCGATGCGGCGGTAGCCGCCCTCGCCGCGGCCGGGAAGGCTCTGGCGATCGCAGACGCCTATCTCGCGGACGCGCAGCGGCGCGAGGCGCGGGTCAAGGCCCTGTTGCGTGCCGGGGAAGCCGATCGACCGACGCTGCTCGCGGCCGGCCTCGAAACGTCCGCGGCGCGGCTGTCGCGACTCGATGCGGCGGCGGCGCAGGAACAGGCGATCGGGGCGTTGGAGGATGCTCTGCAGCAGCCGCTCTTCGAGCCCGAATTTCGCGGATTCGCCCCGCCGCCCGAGCGGTCTGCACCGGCGTCATGATACTGCATGCGCATAGCGAACAGCCGCGACGCCTCGGCCGGCTCAGGCCCGTGGGGGTGGGGCTCGCGATCCTGCTCGGCATCGCCGCCGCCGGTTATGGGGTCGTCCGGCACCACTCGACCGAGACGGCCAATAAGGAGACGGCGCCCGCGGCCGCCGAACGGCTGCGCGTCGCAATCGCAAACGGGCTGACCGTCATCACGCTGCCGGCGGCGCAGGAAAGCCGGATCGCGACCGTCACACTGAGGAATGCCGAATACCGCGGGGAGTTGCGCGGCTACGGCGCGGTGCTCGACCTGCAGCCCCTAACCGAGCTGAACAACCAGTTCGAGAACGCGAAAGCGCAGCTCGACATCGCCGAGGCCAAACTCGCCGCCTCGCGCACGGCCTTCGAGCGCGCGCGCAAATTATACGCCGACCAGCAGAACATCTCGCTGGCCCAGATGCAGGTCGCCCAGGCGACGTTCCGGGTGGATCAGGCCGCGGCAGCAGCGGCGCGATCGCAGCTGCAAACTTTGGCGCTCACCGCCCAGCAGAATTGGGGGCCGCAGCTGGGGCAGGCGCTGATCGAGGGTGAGCCGCTGGTACGGCAGCTGATAACCCGCCAGAAGGTACTGGTTCAGGTGACACTGCCACCGGGGCAGCATGTTTCCGAGGCGCCCGCCGGCGCCTCGACCGAAGCCGCCGACGGTCGGCGGGTGCCGCTCCAGTTCGTCTCGGCAGCGACGAAGACGGACCCGCGCATCCAAGGCCTCAGCTTCTTCTTCACCGCCGCGAGCGGCGCCGGACTGCTGCCCGGCATGAGAGTGGCGGCCTATCTGGCCGGAACACCGGTCGACGGCGCAATCGTGCCGTTAAGCGCGGTCGTGTGGCAGGACGGGCATCCCTGGGTCTATGTGCGGTTCGGGTCCGGCTTCGCCCGGCGCGCGATCGCCACCGACGTCAGGCTGGGGGACGGGTATCTCGTCGGCGGGCTTCCGAACGGCAGCCAGGTCGTCACCGAGGGTGCGCAAACATTGCTGTCGGAGGAATTCCGCGCGCGCAGCGGCGCCGCCGCCACCGCCGACGAAGACTGAGGCCGACGAGGACTGAGATGGCAGCCGCTTCCGGGATTCAGGCTTCGGTGATCCGTTTCTCGATCCGGTTTCGCGGGGTAGTGATCGCGCTCGCCTTCCTGTTGCTCGCTTACGGCCTGTACACGCTGGTCGGCGCTACCTACGACGTTTTCCCGGAATTCGCGCCGCCGCAGGTGCAGGTCCGCACCGACGCGCCCGGTCTCGCGCCGGAGCAGGTCGAACTGCTGGTCACGCAGCCGCTCGAAAACGCCATCAACGGCATTCCGGGCCTGCGGTCGCTGCAGTCGAGCTCGATACAAAGCCTCTCGGTGATAACCGCAACCTTCGAGCCGGCGACCGACATCTACCGCGACCGCCAACTCATGAACGAGCGTTTGAGCGAGATCGGGCCGCAGCTTCCGGCGGGCGTCACGCCGCCGGTGATGAGTGCGCTGACCTCGTCCACCAGCATCGTGCTGGTTGCCGGCCTGACATCCTCGAAACATCCGCTGATGGACCTGCAGACCGTTGCGGCGTGGACAATTCGTCCCCGGCTTCTCGCGGTTCCCGGCGTCGCCAGCGTCGCCGTCTTCGGGCGCGACCGGAAGTCGATCCAGATCCAAATCCATCCGGATGCGCTGGAGCGGTTCGGCATCGGGCTGAACGATGTCCTGAAGGCGGCGCGAGACGCGACGGGCGTGCGCGGCGGCGGTTTCATCGACACCGCCAACCAGCGGATCACGCTGAAGACGGAGGGTCAGGCGCTGACGCCGCGCGAGATCGCCGGAACCGTCCTGTCGCGGGTCGGCAATGTCAGCATCCGGCTCGGCGATGTGGCGAGCGTAGCGGTCGCGCCGGCGCCGGCCTTCGGCGCCGCCGCCATCGACGGTCAGCCCGCGGTCGTCTTCAACATCTACGAGCAATACGGCGCCAACACCGATGTGGTGACGCGCCGCGTCGAGGCGGCGCTGGCGCAACTGCAGCCGGGTCTCGAAAAAGACGGCATCACGCTCCACAAGGGCCTCTTCCGGCCGGCAAACTTTATCGACACCGCGACCGGCAACATCAAATTCTCGCTGTTGCTGGGCGCCGTGCTCGTCGTGGTGGTGCTGTTCCTGTTCCTGTTCGATCTGCGCACGGCGGTCATTTCCTGCCTCGCCATACCGCTATCCCTGCTGGGGGCGGTCATCGTGCTCCAGCAATTCGG